>JALTMC010000934.1 GCA_027005175.1 Myxococcales bacterium | reverse complement strand
CTCTAAGATCTTTGTGGGTAAGAAGTTCACCATCCAAGCAGAAGCCAGTCACTTGAAGGGCATCAAAGAGATCGTAGTGAATCTATTTCCCAAACCCGACCAAAAAGAACTCTTGAAGCAATGCTCAACAGAGACAACAGCCAACAAGTGGGTGCGTTGTGAACTTCAAGCGGATCTATCCGATCCCAAGTACAAAGACGGTGATTTTGTGCTGAAGGCCGATGCGACCTCCACCAGCAACAAAAAGCCCGAGCGCGAGGCGATCATGCAGTTTACTCTGGACAAGACAGGGCCTCGAATCGCCTTCTTGAGTCCACCGGCAAACAGCAATTTGCGTGGCAAGCAGCTTATTCGTATCAAGCTCCGCGACCAAGTCGGTGTGGACCCCGCTAAAATTTTCATCTTCGTGAACAACAAGAAGTTGGTGCCCGCCAAAAAAGGCCAGGAAGAGTGGTCTGTGGAGTTCGACTTCACCGCAACAGGTAGTGCCAATGTTGTGATCAAAGCGACAGCAGTCGATCTGTTGGGGAACCCTTCTGAGCAGATACGAAAAGGAACCTCCGGATGTCGCACAGACAATGATTGTATCAGCCAACCCGGAACACGCTGCTGCCTCGTGAATTCGCCCGTCAACAAAGACGGCTCAAAGACGGGTCAGTGTTTTCCTGTGAAAACCAAAGAAGGTGAGATTTGTGATCCATGCACGAACCCTTGTGGCCGTGGCTCCGATGGCAAGTTGATGGGTTGTCTCCCTGGAGCTTGCAACCGACCTCCTTACCAATGTCGGCGAGCTTGCAACCTCGGAAGCCCCACACAACGTCCCGACAAATGCAACGCCAAGCGAGGCAATCTGCCTGCTGAATACTGCGCCAACTCCGACATCACCAAGATCAACCCTCAACTTGGCTCGTGTGCTCTCGGTGACAACTGCGACCCCTTCAAGCAAAACACCTGTCCCGTCGGTGCCAAACCACCCTACAACAACTGCTGCCCCGCTGGATTTGGATGTTTCCCCGCTGATGACGACGCAAATATCTGTATCCCAGAAGGTAGTAAAAACGACGGTGACACCAACTGCGAATGGAAAAACTGCAAGGGTGGAGCCAACTGCAAAAAAGGCTTGTTGTGTACAGTGTCAGTGAACCAACAGGGCCAACCTCAAGGCCCCTCCCGCTGTAGTAAGATGTGTCAGTGCAATGCAACCTGTCGGGCACTCGGTGCCGACCTCTTGGGTGGGGGCTGTGGCGGAGGTCAGATCTGTGTCCCTGTCACATTAACCAACGGTCGCGTTCCCCTTCCAGTCGGTGCTTGTGTCCGTCGCTAGCCTACAAACACCACGATTGACTTCTCCACTGGTACTTAAAACTTCTCCACTGGTACTTAAAGCTCCCCTTCCAGTCGGGGGTCGTATGACCACTACCATGTGTTTGTAACCTGGAGATCTCATCCAGAGGTTGTCAAAGACCTTGTCTTGAGGTAGGAATAGAGGCCCGACATCGCCCCTTTGCATGGAATGACTTTCATCTATGATGGGACGGCAAACACAGTACCCCTATACTCATTGAGGCAAGAGACGCAACCTTGAATAGCTTTTTTCGTTTTTTTGTTTCAAACCCGCAAGACTACAACAACTGGCGTTGGATCTGGAGCGGCCCTTGGTCACAGACCAGTCTACTCCTGCTTGGCCTCCTGCTTGGTGTCGCCATCTTCTTCAGTTGGCGTACCTCCATGCGACTCCCCTCACTGCGCCAGAAACTTACCCTGCTCACGTTGCGCTGTACAGGTGCAGGTCTCCTATGGCTCTTGCTGGCTAGTCCCTCATTGGAACTCCGCCATATCCAAAAGATCAAAAACTTCCTACCCATTTTTATCGATACATCAGCCAGTATGCGTATCCGAACAGGCTCCAACAAGCCCACACGACTCCAACAGGTGAAGTCTTTCTTTAAGCGCAACCAGACGTGGCTGGCCAACCTACAGGCCGAACACAAGGTCCGTATCTATACATTTGATCGCAAGGTGAAGAGTTTTCATGGAGATTTCAAAAAGCTTCAGGCCAATGGAGACCAAACCAATCTCTTGCGTGTAGGACAATATCTACAAGAGCATTATGCCGACCGACCGCTGGCAGGTGCGATCTTGGTAACAGACGGTATTGACACTCTGGCCCGTAGCCAGATCGCAACAAGCAGTATCTCCAAACGGGTGTCTAGCCGACATGAAAAAAAAGTCACATCACAACGCATTAAAGATATGGTGGCTCTGCTGAAACAAACACAGATCCCCATCCATGTGATCGCTCCCCCCCTTCAAAAATCTCTCAAAGACATCGCAGTATCCGATATTTATGGTGACTCCTTTGCCTTTCTTCACAACAAGGCGACTGTGGAAGTACGCATTCGTGCGGTGGGCTATAGAGGCCAACAAATCCCGGTGAGCTTATACCGTGAGGGCCAATTGCTACAGACCAAGATCCTGCGATTTCATACACAAAAGGCCAACACGATCTTATCGTTTCAGTTTCGCCCCCGCAAAGCAGGACAGTTTATTTACTCCGTTCGTGTCCCCCCTCAAATGGGGGAAGCCCTTACCCACAACAACAACAAATCTTTTGTTCTCAAAATCCTTCGCGATCGAATCCGTGTCCTCCAGCTGACAGGACGACCCTCTTGGGACGTCCGATTTCTACGCAGACTGCTCAAAAAGAACGCAAGCGTCGATCTGATTTCGTTCTTCATCCTTCGCACACACCACAACGTTCAGCCAGTGCCACAACGCGAGATGGCATTGATCCCCTTCCCTGCACACCAACTCTTTACCACCCGGCTCAAGTCCTTTGACTTGGTGATTTTTCAGAACTTCAACTATGGCCCCTATCTCTCGCGCTCTTACTTGAAAAATATTGAGAAATTTGTTCGCAAGGGTGGAGCATTTATGATCCTGGGTGGTGAGTTATCCTTTGGCAAAGGTGGTTATTTGGGGACCTCTGTGGAAAAGCTCCTACCCATCAGACTCAATTTGGGCCAGATCGACAAGACACCCTTTCGCCCAACATTAACCGCTGCCGGCAAACATCATCCGATCACCCAGTTGCTGGCGGATCCCAAAGCAAACCTGGAACTGTGGAAAAACTTCCCCAAACTCCACGGGACCAACCTTGTGGGAGATGCACGCACCCGTGGGACCGTCTTGTTGCATCACCCCACCCAACGCACCCACTCTGGACGTCCCGTGCCTATTCTCACAGTGGGTCACTATGGCAAAGGCCGAGTCCTCGCACTCACCGTGGATGATAGCTGGCGATGGAATTTTCAACAGGTCAGTCAGGGAGGCACACAAGCCCCTTATTATCGCTTCTGGAACAACTCCATACGATGGCTGATTCGCGATCCAGAGCTAGAGCGAGTTCGCATCTCTTCCTTCCGAAGCTCCTATCGATGGGGAGAATCAACACGATTCCGCATTCGGCTGTTCAATCGAGACTATCGCCCCCAACGAAAAGGCAAGGTGACAGTCATCATCCAACAAGCACCTCAAGGCAAAATACTTCACCGCAGCACTGTAGAGATTCAGTCAGACGGAACAGTCCATCACACCTGGCAACCCAAAAAGCCCGGAAAATACAAGATCCGCGTCGAATCCACCTCTGGACTCCAATCTCCAATCCATGGCGAAACCCTGTTTGAAGTCCGCGGACTTCACGATGAATACCTGCAGATCCAACCCAATGAGCTATTCTTCAAACAAGTCCAAAAACAAACCCAATCCCAAATCATTCGACTGCACGAAAGCATCAGCACTTTATCCTTTCGCCCTCCCACCATCCTTCGTGTCAATCGCAGCCAAACCATCCCACTTTGGGACAATATCTATATACTCTTCTTCTTGATCGGCATCTTCGGTATAGAATGGTTTATCCGACGACGTTGGGGACTCCCATAATTGAGGCGATGGTCAAAGTCTTCAATATTCTTGCGCTAGCCAAAAAACGTTCCGATACAACACTTTCCCCATGTGTCAGGATAGTTGCCGCTGCACCTCGATGCGAAGGAGTTATATAGACACCACAAAGGTATGCCCCAACTGGGTTCGGATCTAAAATGGGTAAGTAGCACTGAAATTCACCAGGGATTTCAGCGCTATATGAAAGCCTCATTCCATTGGACATCCGTGGTCCAGTTCACGTTGCTCTCTATACCCCAATGGTCGGGCTGACGTTCCAGTGCCCTTCAGGGTACTTCATTTATCAGAGCTGGACTTTCGTCCGGCGGATAATCAAGTGATTTTCACAGGATTCGTGGATGGGTAGGATGGTGAGACTCTCTGGAGTCGTTGCGAATTTGCGACAGTCCCAAAGAAAGGGGAAGTTGTTGTTGGATGTTGAGGCTCAGGCTTGTCTCAATGGTGAACACAAATCAAGTCTGGGTGAAAGCGACGGCGATTCCGACGGGCTTGGGGCTAGTTTTTGAATTCGTCCAAGACTTCTTCGTCTATTCGTATTGTAATTCGTGTTTTCGCAGTTTCTCTGCGGTCTTTCCTGTCTTCAAGGCTTTTTTGTAGCGTTTGATTCGGTTCGCTTTCTCGCATGTACTCTTGGTAGTCAAACTCTTTCTCTTTTGTTGTACTCATCGTGCCATCTCCCTTCTGCATCAAATGCTGTGATCAATCTGTACAAAGGCAAGTCTTCCTCGGAGTAAACAATGAACAACACACGATTGCTCACTGTTTGACCTACCCAAATCCACCGTTCGTCATCGCTTGCAAGATCTGGTTCTTCAAAACCTTCAGGATCATTCATTGCAGAAACCACTTCATAAAACTCTACTTTGTGCTTTTCTTGAACGATTCTATACTTTTTCTCATCCCAGACATAACACAACAAGACCTTTTCTACCCAGATCTACCGCTCGGTTTGAAGCTCCTTTGCCTGCTCCACAGCCCCACCCAGAACAACAAGACCCATAAGGAAGTTGGGGAGTTCTTCGAGCTGGTGCTGCAGTTGCATCCCGATTTTTGACGGGGTTGCAAGTGACCACCGAGATCGCCATCAAGCACCAAAACACGACCCTGTCTTGAAGAGGAGTCCGAACCCTGTTCTGTTGATAGCCCGCCAGTATCCGAAAGGGTCGAACCTCTCTCCGAGGCTGTTCCCCCATCGGATGAAGGAGCGGATTCTGGAAGGGGTGGTTTTTCTTGGGGTGGGGTTGTGCTTTGTGGTGTATCGAGAAGATAGACCTCGTCTTTGCTCCCTTTCACAAGAGTCGGCAGAGGAGGCCAGGATGTTCCTTTTGTGAAAGCATAGACCTTGCTGGCTGGCCACACTTTGATGGACTTACCACTCCATCGCCAAGCTGTCAGGACGGCTGGGCCAGAGACAAAGCGACGCCAGCTTCCATCAATCAGCCAAACTTCGGGCTTGCCATTATCAGCTTGTACAAGGATCGGACTGGAAGGTATGGCTGGACCTTTTTGCAACGTCATCAAGTCACTGTCCAGAACAGATAATACATCCCACAGAGATGAGAATCGCCAAGCCGCAAAGCTCGCAGGACTGGGCACATATCGCAAAAGACCTTGTGGTGCGACATACGGACACTGTAATGTTGTTGGGCTGGAAGCCAGAGCCTGTAACGCACCCGTCTCGCTATCGAGAGCATATCCATAAATCAAATGGGGTTTGCCATCCAGATAGCTTCGCGGTGTTCGACTTGAAAAAGCATGTTTGCACGAGCCCAACGACTTACATAAACCACTGTTGTATTGATTCGCGTTGAGCGTTAAGCGGCTCGCTTTGCTGCTCCCAGCAGGTCCACCAAAGAAGAGCTGCACCACGATCGACTTTGTGGGTTGATCTGGATCCTGTGCCCATCCTGAGATCCCGTCACACCCGGCCTTGAGAGAGCCTTTTGCCTTTTGTGCCCCCACACAGGCAACGATCGGCTTGCTTCCGCATGTCTTCCCTGCGGGACACTTAATCAAAGAGAGCTTGCCGTCTTTGCATGTCCCAATCTGACCTTTAACACATACGTTTGTGCTGCCCAAAGCAGGACAAAAAGCGGAATAACATCGCAACCCCAACTTGTCATTGGTGCAGTAGGCACCAAAAGCTGAGCAGTCACCCGCTTTGCAGTCTTTGCCAACAAACTTCGTCTTGGTGGTACACTTGGGTGTACAGGTAGACTGACAGGGTCCCCCGCCCGGTCCACCGCTCCACCACTCCCAATGCCATTTTTCACTTGGTATCGTTCGTTTAAATCCGAACTTTCCGCCATTTGCAGTTAGCCAGTGGTATACACCCGAGGCTCTCGTATTGAGATCCAGAGCATGCCCACTTTGATGATTGCTATAGCCCGGCCTAGCCGCAAGATTTCCATTGTTACACTTTTTCGTGAGATAGCAATTGTAGAGATACTGTTGTTGTGCCATGGTTCGAAAGCCACTCACAATCCGAATAGCAACCCCTGCTTTGGCCGCTGCTTGTTGCATCACATAATAGGCATTGGCTGTCTTGCGTTCGACAGGCTTACCATCCACGGTCACCACGGTAATGGGAAACGCCTTGCCCCTTCGATAACCCGTATCTTGTCGGGGCTTGCAGATGATCAGGGCTTTTACACTGAGACCCAGCAGATCTTTTGGTTTCTGACAGCCTTCTTGCTCTGGCCCTCCCCCACACCCAGGAACAAACAGCAAGAGACCCACCAAAAAAGTGACACACAACAAAGAGAAGGGACGAGAAAGCCCAAAGTATAAGAAAGAAAAGATGCGTGATCGTGGCATGACATGCTCGATGTTTGGGAGACAACATGGCCCTAAAAGGCCCAAAGTTCACAGAAGAAACTTGGTCCAAAGTTCACAGAAGAAACTTGGCCCAGAGTTCACAAGAGATACCTTGAAAGTATCTTTGGAAAGGTCTCTCCTAAGAGTATCGAAAAGAAGAAGCAATCGTCAAGAAGGGAGAGGGGTGAGAGAAGGCCCGATCAACGCAAACTTCGCTTAAATCCCAGACGTACAAAGAACTCATAGCCTGTGGGAAAGGTTCGCACAACCCAGTCAATCAGTCGAGCATCGGCTCCGATCAAGATACGCTTTTTCTTGCGCTGCATCCCACGAACAATAACCTCTGCAGCACGCCTTGGTGTTGTACGAGTTAGCTCATTTTCAAACTGGTCGATCATCGTCTCACGTTCTTGTGTTAGCCCTGGGCGAAGATGATGCCGAGCATTTCGGGAGATCGAAGTTTTAATCCCGCCAGGATGCACACAAGAGACAGTGATCGTTGAATCGTGCAACTCCTGACGCAACGACTCTGTGTACCCACGTACAGCAAACTTAGTAGCATTGTACGCTGACTGTGTCGGGATGCTAATCATCCCAAAAATACTAGAGATATTCACAAGGTAAGCATCAGGAGACTGGCGCAGGTAGGGCAAAAATGTCTTGCAGCCATACACCACTCCCCAAAAGTTAATATTTACGATCCATTCAAAATCATCGTAAGAGATCTGCTCAGCACTATCGACGACGGTAACCCCCGCGTTATTGATGACGATATCCACCTGTCCATAAGCCTCCATAATGGATACAGCCCAGGCCTCGATCTCACCTCGCTTCGCAACATCGATCTTTTGTGTATGAACAGTACCTCCCGCTTGCTCAACCAACCTCTTCGTTTCAGCCAGACCTTCCTCATTGATGTCTGACAGGGCCAGCCGACAACCTTGCTCTGACAACACGATCGCGAGTTCACGTCCAATCCCTGACGCTGCTCCTGTTACCACTGCGACTTTATCTTTCCATGAAAGCATTGTTGAAGCTCCGTTCGATAGGGCCAGTTCGATGACCATAAAAAGATAACCGAGAAGAAACCGATCCGTTCTGGGCCAACCTCGCTCTATAAGGCCAGCTCGATAGCCATAAAAAGGTGGGGGTTTTGTTGGTATTCTTTCCTGAGAGCACGAAGTGTTTCGACCCTCAGTAAATGGGATTCGGTCTCCACTGCCACTTCACCTGCTTCGGGGAAATGGAGAAAGAGTTCTTTGTCCATCAACATAATCCGAGTTTTGTACTGATACATCCGATCATCGCGTTCAAACGTCATACAGAAGAGATACAATCGCTTTTTAACTTCATAGCCAAGCTCTTCACGAATCACCCCCTCAGCAAACTGAGACGCGATTTGATTGAGTATAGCATTGAGGATAAACCAAGAGCCGTCCTTTGGAAATCGCAAGATGGGCATTGCAACCGTCGTTTTATCCATAGCCTCCTTGACAACTTGCTGCATCGAAGGCTGTGGCAACACCATCTCCAAAGGACGCTCAAACAACGTTCGCAAACGCAAAGAGGCCACAGGCTCCCCTGGAGCAGCATCAGGATGCAAATCGATGGAGTTCAGACCCAATACAACACTGCGCTCAAAGGATTTTTTCTTCCAGGCTTTTCGAGCCTGCCAACGGCCCCACGCCCATCCCATCAACAGCCCAGCCATCCCACCGAAAAACTCCGGCAGCATCCCGATCAAACCCTGTACAAGACTCGCAACATACATAAAAACCTCACTTTGTTCGTCATAGTTTACCAAAATGTGGATGAAGTCCCTTCCCAGTCACGGAGCCGACAGAATCGACAAGCAACCATAAAGCAAGACTGCAAAGACAGCCCGTAGG
>JALTMC010000933.1 GCA_027005175.1 Myxococcales bacterium | reverse complement strand
ATCATAAGCCAGAGTGGCTTCCGCCTCCAAAGCCACCTCGGCCATAATATCAACAGCCTGAATCG
Source organism: Myxococcales bacterium (assembly GCA_027005175.1). Lineage (GTDB taxonomy): Bacteria > Myxococcota_C > UBA6777 > UBA6777 > UBA6777 > M3003. The sequence goes on along the minus strand of JALTMC010000933.1, from coordinate 2,082 downwards.
GATACTTTCCAACACAAGTCTCTCCCGAGAGCATAATCGCGTCACTGCCATCAAAAACAGCATTGGCGACATCCGTGACTTCTGCACGGGTCGGCAGGGAGGACTCACACATGGACTCCAGCATCTGAGTTGCTGTGATAACCGGCTTCCCAGCGATATTGCAGCGTTTGATCAGATCTTTTTGAATGATGGGGACACGCGCCAGTCGAACTTGAACTCCCAGGTCACCGCGAGCCACCATAATGGCGTCGCTGGCATTGAGGATCACATCGAAGTTATCGAGGGCTGTGGGTTGTTCGATCTTGGAGATAATCCAACCTTCCCAACCGTGACTTTGTAGGATGTCTCGCGCCCAGATCACATCCTCTGCCTGCGTCACCATAGAGAGAGCCACGAAGTCTGCACTCATCTCGCCAGCAAAGGCCAAAGCCTCCATCGCCTTTTGACCCACAAAAGGCCGGACCCTCGTGGATCGCGGAGCCGTGACACCACGCCCCTTTGTCAACAATCCACCTGCTATCACTTCACACAGAACGTCTTTGTCGTTGGTCTTGAGAACTTTGAGAGTGATACGACCATCGTCCACCAACACATGGTGGTCGGCCAAGACATCCAAATGGATGCCTGGAGGAGACACAGACGCCAATGTTGGAGAGCCTTTTACATCGCGACTGGTCAGAGTAATTTGGTCCCCATTGTTCAAGAGAATCTCAGCGGGTTCGAGGTCGCCAATACGGTACTTTGCCCCCGGAACATCGATCATGATCCCACAGGGAACCTTCAAACGTGTAGAGACCTCTCGAACAGTCTGAAAAAGCTTTGTATGATAAGTAAGAGCACCATGAGACAGATTGAGCCGAGCCACACTCATACCAGCTTTGATCAGAGCTTCGATCTTCTCCGGGGAATCTGTCGCAGGCCCTAGCGTACACACAATCTTTGTTTTGGGACGATGGATCATTCTTTATCTCCTTGCACTCGACTACCTGTAGCGCGTATATGTTACCCATCAGGGATATCACAAAAATGCAGAATAAGGCGTTCATAAAACATTAATGAAACCAAAGATCAACAAGTGACCAAACTCACAGAATGGGCTCGTCAGAACCGAGCCTCTCCCCCATAAAAGAAAGGCAGAAAAGCGACAGGATGGGCTCTCTCCACATCACCATAGAAAAGCAACGATGGCAGGTTGCTCTGGACTCTCCTATCGATCTTGCAATTCCACTTGACTTCGCAGGACCACAGCCCAACGCTTTTGGGCTCCCCAAAGCAGAAGCCGTTCCCTTTGAAGCAGGAGATTTTGTGGGAGATCGCAGCCGAGGCGGCCCTGTGAATTGCTTTACCATCTCGACCAACCCACACGGAAATGGCACACACACAGAGACCGCACGACATATCCACAGTGACGCTCCAACTCTAGCATCGTTACGCATACCAGCCTTTGTTCCAGCATGGGTCGCGACCGTTCCGTTGGAAGCAAGAGAAGAGACTTTGGAGAGATATCCTATCCCCACCACAAAGAGCGACCGTGTTGTGACGCGAAAGTCTCTAGAAAAAGCGACAAAGGACGTGCCCAAAGGCTTCTTGGAAGGCTTGGTGATTCGAACACTCCCCAACCCCGAAAAGAAACGACACCAACAACACTCAGGCCATCATCCAGGATACTTAACCATCGATGCCATCGAATGGATCGTTACACAAGAGATACAACACTTGTTGGTCGATCTTCCCTCTGTGGATCGTGAGGACGATCAAGGACAGTTGGCTGTCCACCATTTGTATTGGGAGCAGGCATGGCAACGAACCATTACAGAGATGATCTATGTTCCCAACAATGCTCCTGACGGTCCCTACTTCCTGAACTTACAGGTTCCTCGCTTTGTCCAAGACGCTGCCCCATCTCGCCCCTTACTATTCACCGCAAAACATGCAGAATAAAAACACTCCCATTCGACAACGCCAAGAGGTCCCTTCATGATCGCCCCTATTGAATACGCTTATGCCCAACAGCTCGACAACGAGGATCAGCTTGCATCCTTTCGGTCGCACTTCCATTTTCCACGCCAAACTTCGGGAAAG
>JALTMC010000932.1:5672-8690 GCA_027005175.1 Myxococcales bacterium | reverse complement strand
ACCCCAACCCAACCCACCAAATGCAACGGTGTCTGCACCAACCTCCAAACCAGCATCCATCATTGCGGCAAATGCGGCAACCAATGTATCTCACCCCAAGTATGCAATCAGGGTCAATGTCAACTACAATGTCCATCACCACAAACAGTTTGCTCCGACAAATGTGTTGCTCTGCAAACCGACACGAAACACTGCGGTAAGTGTGGACAAGCCTGCTCTACGGGAGAGAACTGCAACAAAGGAAAATGTACTCTGGCCTGCCAGGCCAATCAAAGCCTTTGCTCTGGAGCATGTGTGAATCTGCAAAACAACCCCAAACACTGCGGCTCCTGTGGCACTACTTGTTCGACCAAAGAAGCCTGTAACAAGGGCAAGTGTGTGTTCGCCTGCCCCGCAAGACAAACCTTATGTTCAGGAACATGCGTAGATCTTCAAACCAACCCTAAACATTGTGGCTCTTGTAACATCTTTTGCTTTGCAAAAGAGACCTGTGTCAAAGGTAAATGTGCTCTTGTTTGCCCTGCAAAACAAACCAAGTGTTCGCAGACCTGTGTTGACCTTCAAACCGACCCCAAACACTGTGGAGTTTGTGGTGCTGTGTGCAAGCCAGGAGACACTTGTTTGGTAGGGCGTTGTCAGTTGCAATGTCCCAAAGAGCGTACGCTCTGCCATGGCTTTTGCAGAGACATGACATCGGACCAAACGAACTGTGGAGCCTGTGGAAAGACATGTAGCACAGACACAATCTGTCAATACTCAAGATGCCGCTCAAAGATCAATTGGGCTGTGAGGTTTGGGGACAAAGGCGAGGAGATTATGGAGCACATGCACGTAGACGACCAGGGAAATATCACAATCGCTGGCACCTATGAAAAGGGCACACTCCGAGAAGGAGGGCAGAGTTTCACGAACAAAGGAGGCAAAGATATCTTTGTAGCTCGACTCAACAAAGCTGGGTTGGTCGTTTGGGTCCATGGATTCGGAAGTGCAAAAACAGACTATATCAAGAAGATGCATGTGGATGCCAATGGTCAAGTCACTCTTACAGGAGAGTACCTGGGGCCGATGACCATCGGCACTTTTAAGATGCCTATTGCTCTTGTTCGTGGAACAAGTAGGAGTGCTAACGTCTATGTAGTGCGTTTCGACAACCTTGGAAAAATTCTCTGGGCAAAGGGATTTGGGCCACGAATGGGATGGGTTAATGTCTCAGGATTACACGTGGACCAACAGGGTAATACCGTGCTCGTTGGTCCTTTTAATACCAAGTTTGACATCGATAGAATCACTGTATACTACAACGGTGGGGTCAAAGGGTTCGAGCCAGAGACCTATATCGCTTATATCGACAACAAGGGGAAAGTTCCCTGGGCTGCTTCCCTGAGAGAAAGCCTGGACACTCCAAAGTTTCGCCACATTCACTCCGATGCCAAAGGAGTCTTGACGTTTGCCGGGTCTTTTTCAAGCAAGCTGAATATCACCGTAAACTTTGATGGGGGAGGGTCTGATGTTCGCCAACTAACAGCCCGAGGTGGTGGAAATGTGCTTGTGATTCGCATCGATGCCAAAGGCAAGATCCAGTGGGTCACACATTTTGGCAGGCTCCGAAAGCTTGGAGCCGGTCATGTTGATAAAAATGGACACACTACCGTTGCAGGAGAATTTGACACTTTCATGAAAGCTGGAGCCTACAAACTGCCATACAAAGACGGAAACGATATATTCGTGGCTCGCCTGGACAACAAAGGTAAGGTCCTATGGGCCAGAGGCTTTGGTGGAACTGCTCATGACGACTTCCAAAGTATGCGTGTTGGGGCACAAGGAGAGGTGACCCTCACGGGAAGATACGATAGTCCCATCGTCGTCGGCTCTACCTCCCTGCCCCACAAAGGCAAGGCTGACATCTTTTTGGTCCATTTTGAGAACAACGGAAAAATAAAATGGGCCAAGTCCTTAGCAGGGCCTGATATCGATTATATGAGTACTCTCAAGCACGGAAGAAATGGTGCTCTTGTGGTTGCTGGTACCTTTCAAGGTTCGATCACGATTGGAACAATAACCCTATTTTCCAAAGGGTCTTCTGATGTATTTGTAGCATCTTTTACGAACCTGGGAAAGTTAGAGTGGGTCAATCGCTTTGGGGGCTATATCAATGAAAGATTTGATACAATGCTTATCAACAAGCAGGGAGTCGTCACACTTTATGGCTATTTCCATAAGACAATATCCCTGGGAAATAAACAGGTGGCAGCCAAAGGAGCCACGGATATCTTCCTTGTGCGCCTCGATTCACAAGGAAAACTCATTTGGTCGACAACCTTTGGAAGTGCTTTGGAAGACTCTGTCCGCTTCATGCGTGTTGATAGCAATGGCGCAATCATCCTTTCTGGAAAGTTAGCAGACATCACGACATTTGGAAAACAAGCCATCAGACCAGTGGGCTCAAACGATATATACATCACCCGGTTTCAACCGTGACCTTCTTTCTAAGAACATGGAGAGAAAAAAGCTTATGTGCTTATGGATTTTGGATTCAACACAATTCAAAAAGAAGTAGAGACTATTATGACCAGGTTTTACGACGCAAATGATACTCCACTTTCTTCACCACTTCACCAAGAGCAACAGGCCGAAAAATCCTTTGCACAACAATCTTTTTCATGGGAGCCGGTCCCTCATCCTGATCTTTTTGTTGGTTCACCTCCCTCAGCACCTGCTAGAAGCGTACTGCACACTTTGTCTGGTATTTTTTCAGAAAGCCAACGGGCAGGGGTCCAAACTCATACGCTCCCAGAACCTGAACAATTTATTTTTGGAGAAGGACAGGAAAAAGTAAGTCCGATCAATGAACCTGTGCTGTTTGAGCAGATTACTCTTCAAAATTTTCTAAACAAACCTTGGAAAAAAGAGTTGGTTTCTTTTGAACTCAAAAGCTTTCCCTCTAGCAGCCTGTCGGAGAAACCTTGTTCCCAGGAAATCCTTGACCGGCAAGGATAACATGCAATCTCTTCACATTGT
>JALTMC010000932.1:2149-5662 GCA_027005175.1 Myxococcales bacterium | reverse complement strand
CTCTTTTTGTTTGAGTATTAGCCACTATTATCTTATCTTTTTGATTTTATTGCACTTGTTTTCTCCGACAGGCTGCTAGCCTCTGCAGAAAAGAAAACTTATCTCTACAAACTCCCAACGGCAATCCGCTTCCCTTTCAACTATCTGACTCTAGCTTTGTAAGAGCGGGAGTGTTCTACCAAAAAACAACGATCTGGTTTGTTGTCGACTCCCTCAAACCATATGAAACAAAAAAGTATATCCTCCAATGTGGCAACAGAAAAAAGACCATGCCACCCACGGATCTCCAAGTAAAAAGGAGTCAGAACAAGGAATTCATTACGTTCTCAACCAAAAAGATCTCTATCACATTTAGACAGTTTGATGTTGACTTACCAGGAGCAGGAAAAGTTGCAGCATCTGCAAAAGATGTCCTGCCTCCCATTGCATCGATTGTTTCCAATGGGGTTGCCTTTGGTGGAAGTCAGATGTATGGCCCGGATAAGATCAAAAAATACCGCTCTTATGTTGATGCAGAAGGACCCATTTTTGCACAAATCAATTTTGTCTACACCTATGATTCAGGTGTAGAGCTTTTTCTCTCGGCCAGGCTGGCTGCAGGAGATTCCAAGGTTTTCTGGCATTCCCGAGTGAACTCACCTAGTTCACAAACTTCGGGTTGGCGATTCCTTTTCACTTCCCCCCAAAGAAAGCCTGGGCAGGGAAAAACACTCTTTACCAACCTCTCTTCTTTTGAGTTGGTTTACACTACAGAATTCGTTAACAATATTGGATACACTCCAACAGGACCAAAGAAAAGCTGTGCCAGTGTGCAAAACAAACTCTGCGATGAAAAAGATAAAAAGAAAGAGTGCGATAAGATCTGTGCATCGTTCGTTAGCCGATGCAAAGGGCTGGGTGACAATAAATTTGATACTGTTGCCGTTGACCTCTGGAATTTGACTTTAGTGAAACCCAAAGAAGGAGATCCGATCCTAACATATCTGACGCCCTGGAACGATTGGTGGGATGGCAAAACACAAACTCGATGGGTTTTTCGTACGGGTCCCAAGGACTTTTTTGAAGTCAGCAGCACCGATCCAGATACCTGGGTTCCTGACATTCCTTTTAAATCGAAACTTACCCGGGAAGTGGTGGATGAAGAGCGTAATACAAGACATGTGTGGTGGCAACACAATATGCTTCCCCTCAAACAGTCTGAGAGAGGCAAAATAAAAGAACGCATCTACATCGAATTCAAGAGCTATGCGACCAGGGATAAGGAAGGAGTGCCAACGGGAAAAGTAGGGGAAAGAAGCTGGTCTTTTGGTAGCCCGGAGGGTGGACTGAATCACACCCTGAACCAGGTCAAAGATTATATTCTTCACTGGCCCCAGTCACCTCGAACACCACCTTACACATCACCGCCGGAAGATCCATGGGAAAAGCTGTACGGGCCAACCTGGGAAGGTGCGCTTCCCGTACCTCGACTTGGCTCCCCAGCCACCGCTCCTTACACAGGAGATGTGCTTTTTTTCTCGGTGAAAGAATTAATTAACATTTCCAGGTCTGTGTCGAACAAAGATGCTTACCTCTGGATACAGACTGCAAAAGCAAACGCAAAGCCGATAGCTCAGATGAGCCTTGGCGCAGTCCGCTCTGGGGCAATCCATGCATGCAAAGCGTTGCTGGCCAGGCCCTCATTAGCAACCCTTACCGCCACACGTGCTGTCCAATATTTGGAGCATCTGCTCAAAGCTCATGTCGACTTTTGTATGAACTATCATACCCTCTCAGCCTGTCAAATAGACCAAGAAAATCCACTTTATACTCCCCAATATCTGTTCGCGCTTTACGCGATACTCGACAAACTCAACCTGCCGGTGTTTACTCCTCAACAGAAAGTGCAGATCCGGCCCCAAATGGCTTACATTGCATACACCCTTAATGAGACAGCCACCGTTTACTGGTTCGAAAAAGGCTACAATGCATCCAACCCAGACCTCTATTTTATCCCTTATTTTAATCGAGTGATGTTTGGTTTTGTTTTACCAGAGCATCCAAGAAGCTCTCATTGGAGAAGTAACGCTCGCTTTTTGCTCAATCTCTATCTTGGTCTGATTGAAAAAGACGGTGAAGTCAGCGAGAACTCACATTATGCCATCACCACACTGGAGGCTCTGGTCGCTATCTTTTTACTTTTTCCAGACGTCATGCAAAAGGACAAGTTTACCCACTCACTGCAATACCTGATGGCTACTTACACTCCCAAAGACCCCAGGTTTTTAAACGAGCGAGCACCCAACTCCTATGCTCGGGGATATCTTGGGGAAAGATCAAGTTGGCCCGGTATTTTTGCAAAGTACTATTATACCCTCAGCCAAAACCACAAAGGTCCTTACCAGACCAAGTTTGAGGATTTAGGAAAAGAGTTACAATACATATGGAACGAAAGCGGAAATCCACTTGGATCGGATGCTCCTATTATGGCAGTCTTTGGGGAGTTTCTTGTCGCAAAGCCGAATAGTCAGACATCAATTCCGACACAATATCCTGCTTGGGCAGAGAGATCGCACCAAAACAAAAACTATACATTGTTCACACATGGATATGGTCAAGCAGATGAACACCAGATGTTCTTTCTCAACTCCAAAGACGATTTTTATACGATGGGTGGTGTGAAGGGATTGTTTGCCTTTGGCAGACCCGTATCTTCCGTCTTTTTTAGTGGCGTTGGAAACTCCGCAGCACCTGGTGCAAATATGCGAGAGGCACCTTTGCAGTCTCGTGTTCTCGCAAGACGTAAATGGCTGGTGCGATGCAACCATGACCAACATGCGGTGAAGGATTTTTTGACCTATGACAAATTACAGAATCCAAGCACAACGTTCCATGGGCTTCCCTTTCAAGACACACTTCGTTTTGAAGCAACGATTCTTATCAAGCCAATATCCAGCCAGATAGGAAGTCTTCTCACATTCCCCGAAACCAGCCAGCATCCTTCAAAAGATTCAAAAGATTGTACAGAGAAGTCAAAGGCTGAAAAAGATGCAACCCCAAAATCAAAGTTTAAACCGGTTCCCAGGTGGCCATCATCCAGACCGTATGTAGACACAAAAAAGAATTCGATTCAATTGACCAGGCAGATCGTCTTTATCAAGGATGAAGCACCCGATGGCATTCACTACTATGTGTTTCGGGACTCAGTAACAGGAAACCAGCCCACCGAATGGGCCATGTGGACCTCAACACAGGGAATTTTCCCTATTGTAACTCCAGGAGCGACGTTGCAACCTTACACTCCTGAACAAATTGTTCCTACCAAAGAGTTGAAAGGAGATCGATTTATTGCGGTGGGAGGAGAGTTTTGGCCCGAATACTGTGCATCAACACAAACGCCTCCCAAGTGCATACCGAACCCTGACCTAAACAATTGTGTGAAGAAGCAACCGTCTCATTATGTCGATATTGAATACTATGTGGCCTCCCCACGAGACACCAAACAAACACCACGACACACGATGCGTTGGGGTG
>JALTMC010000932.1:0-2139 GCA_027005175.1 Myxococcales bacterium | reverse complement strand
CCTTTGAAGATCTTCTTCATCTCCAGTTGGCCGGGAATGGGAGCTATTTTGTCGCCTTGTTCCCGAAGAAACGTTCCGTGCTCACCGCTCCTTCCAGTTCTTCCTCACTATCCTTCACAACTCTGAAGAAGAAGGTCATTCAGATTAAGGGCAAAGACTCTCAGGGTAATCTGTCGTTTACTGATCATGTGTATATGTCTGAAACGAATGATAAGATCGATCTCACACAAGCAAACATTCAATTTTCGGGGACTGTTGCCTCCGTGCTGGATCGTAAATCCTATTTGGCTCTTTCCCTCAGTGCAAAGGGTAAGATCATCACCAAAGACTATGAGTTCGTCAGCGGGTGGGCCGCTTCTATTAAGATCAAAGGCGATCAATTGCTCCTGAATGTTGCAGACTCCAGTGAACACTCTGGTATTTTTTCCATCACGATTAAATTAAACGGGAACTCTTTCCGTAAGCCTCCAAAGACCGATCCCAGACATGTAAATGGTCATGCTTTAAATCCTTCTGGTGATGAGTTAAGATTCATTGTAAAGTCCAGCTCCGCTTTTTCCGTCGAGGCTTCTTTAACAAAGTCAATGATCTCAAGTTGGCTTCCTGGTGCGATTTCAGAATACGCATTTGAGGAGCAGCCCTATTTCGAAAAAACAGGTGCTTTGGAAACATTCTCACAAGAGCAAGAACTGGTACAAGGTGGCTCTGACCTCTCTCTCTTGCCAAGGGATAAGAGAGAGAGGTCAGAGTTAAACAAGTGTTCCTATTGTGCAGAGACTCCAGGGGCATTTGGGGGAGACTGCCTAGCTTGTCAAATAGTTGGCTCTACACCTTCGATCTTACCCCACCACCAACAAGCTTCCTGTTGTGATAGTTGTGCAGAAGAAACACCGGAAATACTAGATTCATTTCAATAGCAGAGATAACAAGTCACACCTGAGCTACACAGATATGACAATCTCACCAGATGGCAAGCAGATTGTTATGTGTATCTACAACTCCCAAAGATCTTCCAGCAGCCTGTTTATCCTCGACGCCAACGACAAGAAGACACCATTTAAGGCCCTCATCGATGATGGAAAAAGCTGCTATCCCACTTGGTAACCAAGCACCTAGAAAAAGCTGCTATCCCGCCTGGTAACCAAGCACCTATCTGGAGCCTTTTTCAAAAAGGGCATCTTGGGATCTCTTTCGATGGTGGGAGGCTTTCCTTTTTCAGCCCAAGTAGAACATTACTTTGGAGTTGAAATGCACTTTCATCCTCAAACAAAAGCACTCCATCACTTTCTTTTACTTTTTGATAGAGATCTGGAAGTGTGTTACGAATCCAGAGTTATTGCTTTTTGAGTTGCTCCTTTGTCAGCGAATCACTGAACTTCAGCTTGATCCTCAATCAAACATCAGGGTGGGATCGGATAGCACAGGCTTATTCACGACCGAACTCCATTCTTACCCGACCTCAAGCATCCTTACAACCCTCACCATTCAAACAAGTTACATAAAACTTTGACTTATCAAAAAAACAGCTACAATTGAGAACTCAGGAAAAGCAGCTCTGCACAATCAATAGATAGAAAAACCGTAAACCACGCTGCTCCATCACAAAGACAAAAGAGCAGGAGAATAGAAAAAAAGATACATCGCTGAAATTTACCCATTTTAGAAATAGGAGAAATCCCATGTTCCATATACTTGCTTTCTACAAAGCTTTTATTGACGCAGCAACGACTCTGACAGAGTTCTCTACTCTCACAAATGGTGATCGTGTTTTCGGAGAGAAGAATGCTCACTACATTCATGGCAGTGACCTCTAGCTCTTCGCTGGTGCTGTCCTGGTAGGTGCAGGCAGTGCTACCGCTGCTCAAGATATCACGGTGATAGAAACATTCCTCCGACAGTAGCAAGCCGTAACATCACAAACCAGGAGAAGCCCAAAAGGAAGAGTGTGCATTTTGGGAGAATCTCCTGGTATACTGGGAAAGACATGCATCGCAGCATCGACAGACTTATTGCCCGACACTTCTGAGGAGTGGACCCATGTTACCGATACTCTGGAGACGATGGACACCCTGCACATTTCTTCTGGTCTCTCTCTTCTTCTTCGCATGCTCTACGCCCCCCCAATCTCAGCCCCAGCCC
>JALTMC010000931.1:7787-8693 GCA_027005175.1 Myxococcales bacterium | reverse complement strand
ACTCCTATCTCTCACGATGGTTTTTTTTCTCATCGTGTTATCCATGGGCTTTAAGCCAAAAAAATCTCATGTTCCCAAACGAGCAGCCACCACACAACCTGCGGTACCAATTCCGTTACAAAGAAGCGGCTCCACCCTAGCTCCTAAGGCCCCCCCCACGGCTTTGTATGCCACATCACCGAAGCAACACCTTACGGCTTTGTATGCCACATCACAACTTGTACTGCGCCAGATCCTACAACAAGAGTCGGGAAGAGATGCGACATGTTGGACTACTGTTCGGATGATGGAACATTTCTATGCACGCCGTCCTCTCAGTGAGCAAGCTTCCTTTTTAAAGATCGAAGCCAGCAAAGTCTTGCTATATCGTATCTGGCGGCATGCCAGTAGGCAGTCTCCTGTTGCAGTGCTGCGTCCGCAAGAGATCGATGCTGTACTGCCCAAGAGCTTACAAAGCTCACTCAAACTGCTCACACAACAACATGTAACACACCAAACACCGATAGTTTCTAAGTTAAAGCACTACCATCAGACCACGGAGAATTGGCGTTTAATCTTGGCGATTTTGATGGAGAGTATGACGGGTCAGGGTTTGTTTGCAACAGGTATCATCGACATTAAGCCGCTCACACTCCGTGGGCTGAAGCGACTGGCAGACCTCTCCACAACAATGACGATCCGGCTACTCAAGATGGCAAACAGAGCCGCTCTTCAAAGCCATCATCACATCATTCAGTTTGATGATATTCGGACGAGTTACAAGACGTTACTCCGCAAATTAAAACAAGATGGATTTGGGCAAACTTCCATCCACCACAACATCGCAGAACCTCTCAGAGACAAAGCCTTCGGCTATCGTTTGGCCCGGCAGCTATCCGTACAAAATATGCGACAAAAGATAAAGGC
>JALTMC010000931.1:0-7777 GCA_027005175.1 Myxococcales bacterium | reverse complement strand
TAAAGGCACTTCGCTCGTGGAACCGCCGAATTTGGCGTGGGAAGAAAAGCCGAACGCAGCTACGCAGCCTCCTCAATCGCTTGTCTCCTTATCCGCTGACTCCCGATGCCCTCCCCTATCTCTTCAAGATCTTTCGCTTGGGTCTCAGCACACTGGTTTTAGGCAATGTTGAGAAGCCATCCTCTACACTCGTTGCGGAGCTATCGCGAAGTTTTATTATCTCACCGAACCGAATCAAACAGCTCAAGAAGCAACCCTACCTATCGCTGGAGTGGATGTCACATCGTCTGGAGAATCTGTTTGCCACACATACCCTCGTCAATGGTGACGTCAAACTCTCTTACGGCATGAACTCCCCAAAGGGACCGGTCTTTTTTAAAACCACATTAATCGGACCCGATCTTGATGCGATGCGCGATGTGACGTTGCACTGGGAGATCATAAAATACCTGTGGGAGCAGTTTCCACAAGCCCGACCACTCGATCCCTTTGCCGCCGAACTTCTCTCGGAACGTATCTCGGAGTTTCTTTTATTTTACCTTCGTCTGGCGAAGAAGTTTCACCCCAACAAGAAGTCGGGAAAGTTAACAAGTAGCGATTTGAAAGTTCTGACTCGTATCGCCTCTCATATGAAATTTATTCGCACCATGCCACCCCAATTTAAATGGGGTTCTCGATTACAACAAAAAAAGAAGGCTTTATTCTCTCACTATAAGAGCCCATTGTTTGCCTCGATCACAAAACAAAGTGGTATAAAGACAAAGCCGTGCAACGCTCACAAAGCTCACCTCTATTTGGGCAAGTACGCCTTTATTCAGAAGCAATCTTTTTACTATATTCCCCGCACCCATCAACCTCTTGTCGATCGACGTGCTATCGCTCAAAAGAACCTCAGTTCTCGCAAAAAAGACATACAATATCCAGGATTAATGTTGTGGAATGGACCCGGAATTGCAGTGGGAGACTACAACAATGATGGCAAGCCAGACTTATTTTTTTCCGGAGAAGGTTGTAACCGCTTGTACCAAAATCTCGGTCACTATAAATTCCGAGATGTGACCAAAAAGGTGGGTCTCAACGATCCTCATTACGACTCTCATCATGCCCTATTTGCCGACATCAATAACGATGGCCGACTGGACTTACTTGTCTTGCATGGGATGCGTCCCTCCAGACTGTATCTGCAAACCCGACACGGTCGGTTTGTGGACATAACCAAGACGTCGGGCATAAAAACAACCATCGGTGCCAACACCGCTGTCTTTTTTGACTACGACAACGACGGTAAGCTCGATCTCTACATTGGTTATTTTGGCTCCCAATATCTCTATGAGCGTCAGCTTCCATCCATCAATGGACGCAACGGTCGGCCCAATCAGTTGTATCACAACCTGGGAGGAGGTCGCTTTAAAAAGATGACGCTTCGATCGGGTTTGGGCAGCACCGGATGGGCGATGGCACTGGCTGCCCTTGATGTCAACCAGGATGGCTTCCTCGATCTCTTTGTTGCCAATGACTTTGGACCCGATGAACTCTTTATCAACCAGGGCAATGGGACCTTCCAAGAAGTCGCACAAAAATGGGGAGTCAGTGATCGCACCAATGGAATGAATATCAGCTATACCGACTTTAACTACGATGGTCGCTGGGATCTCTATGTATCTGTGATCGACATGTTTTCCAAAGAGCTGCGATTTATCTTGCCTCGGGGTAAGGACCTGATCCAAATCGATGAGCGCATTCTCCGCTCCTCCTTTTACCTCTCAGGTAACAAATTCTATGTCAGTGGCTCCATCAAAGATTTCTATCGCAGTAGAGAGCAGCATCACTTTGAGCCGGGAGAACGTGGGTGGACCTGGAGTGGTATTTTCTTCGATTACGAAAATGACGGTGATGAGGACTTCTACCTCACCAATGGTTGGTCCCCACAATCCTTTGCAGACAACCAAACCAATCTTTTTTTCTTGCGTTCGGGTCAACAGTTCTTTTTGTATCAAAAAGACCCATCCCTATCCTATCGCGGCAACAGCCGAAGCTCTGTTGCTGTAGACCTCACAGGAAGCGGACGAATGGATCTGATCCTCAATGACTACCAGACAGGCCCTCGGATCCTACGCAATCGACAAAAGGGAAAGAATCATTGGCTCAAAGTAAAACTACGAGGAAAACACAATAACTCCTTCGGCGTAGGTGCAAAGATTCGCCTGTGGGTAAAGACATTGCCTATACAGATGCGCCAAATCAGTGCCGGTAGCAACTATATGTCCCAGGACCCAACAATCGCAACCTTTGGATTGGGCTCACAAAAGCAAGCGGAGAAGCTCGTCGTATTTTGGCCAGGCGGAAGAAAACAAGTGGTTCCCGGTCCATTTCAATCGGGCCAGACCATCCTTGTGAAAGAAAAAGAATAACACAGGCTTCTTACAGTATTTGAGTCTACACAGGTTCCTCGTGGGTCTGCCCCCCCACTCTGAGGAAGAAAAAAAAACCGACTGAAGTCGGCTCAATCCTTTCGTTTTTCCTGAAGGGCAAAGTATTCAGAGTGCCCTGAAGGGCAGTTCGAAGCGACAAAGAGTGAAGACCAGAGTATTTACGTTGCTAAGAAAGTGTTCGGAGTGCCCCGAAGGGCAGTTTGAAGCCCTCAGAGTAGGGTTCCCTGCGGGGATGAGGGAGAGTTCGCTATATCTATTTTTTTTATATGCTCTCGGGTTCCCGAAGTATGATATAGTCTTTTCATTTTTTTAAACAGGAAGGGTTTATGATGAAGTTGAGCGTGTGGCTGCCACTTATGGTTTGTTGTTTCATCGCTCCGATAAAGGATTCGTTCTCCACTCCGAGCAAACAAAGACCAACCTCCGCTCCGAGCAAACAAAGGCCAACCTCTCGCAAGTCCAGTCCTGTAAAAAATCCAAGACATCGGAAGGTGCCGAGCAATCCGTATGCCTCTCCTATTCCTGACTACTCTGCGATCCTCAAGAAGCTCAGAAATCCCAAGAGGAACCCAAAAGCAAACGTCCGGCCCAGGGCAAAAGCAAAAGCCCAACCCAGAGCAAGAAGACCAGAGGCTCGGCTTGGAGTCAGGAAACCGAAAGCCCGACCCAAAGTCAGAATCCCCACTTCGGTATCCGAAGTGAGACATTATGAGGTGCCCCAAAAGCAAACAAAACAAACATTCATCCCGATCAAGAGGAAGCCTCTCACAGCAAAGCTGTTGAAAAAAATACGACACATTGTAAAGCAGTTTCAACGTGTGATCCGCCAGAAGCCCAAAACGATCGAGCTTCCCTGTGAACCGAGATGCACGTATCAACCGCGTGTGGTTTGGAAGGTCAAGTTACCGGAAGTGGGTGAAAGTTCTCCCAAGGCCGCCGATCTCAACGCAGATGGGATTCTCGACATCGTCGTAGGTTCCGGTATTTTCTCTATTGGAGGAGGGCCACGTTGCTACGTGTATGCTGTAGATGGACGCACCGGAAAGCTCCTGTGGAAGCGACAATTTACTGGCGATGTTTATGCGACAGCGGCCTTTCTCTCCGTGAACAAGGACAAGGTGCCGGACGTAGTCGTGGCAGGTCGATTTGCCAATGTCTATGCGTTGGATGGACGTAACGGCAAGATTCTATGGGATCTGAAAAAGAGTAATCCCAACATTAAGATCCCCAAAGCGAACTTCAATACATCGATCAGAGTAGCAGATATCGACAACGATGGGCATCCCGATCTGTTTACAGTGCAGGCAGGAGAGGTGACAACACAGGGGATTACGATCGGGCGTTTGTACCAGATCAGCGGACGAACGGGAAAGATCATCAAGGTAACCCAAACCCCAGACAAACAAGAAACGTATGCGACCCCAGCCTATTTAAAAACGGCGACAGGCTCCTCTGTCTATGTGGGTACGGGAGGAGAGCGAATCCCCGGTCATATGATCGCATTTGACTTTCCAAGTATGCGGGAACGATGGCGATTTAAAACAACCTCCAAAGGTTTTATCGCGTCTCCCCTACTCTATCAGTTTCCGGGGAAATCGTATCACGATGTGATCGACGCCGCCTTTGATGGTCGTTTGTTTCGGTTGGATGGAAAACAGGTAAGAAAGTGTGGATGTATCACATACCTGGGCACGAGACATATACTTCCCCAGCCATGGGTCGTTTTGCTGTTCCCACGCGTCAGGATGTCATCGCAACCTATTACAAAGGAGTGTGGCCCCAATATACCAGTGCCCAGATCTTTTGGGTCAATGGCACCAATGGAATGCTGATTAAGAAACGACCTTTTGGTACATTCTCCCTCTCCTCCCCTCTGGTCACAGACCTCAATGGCGACAAACTCGATGAGGTCATTATCAGCACCAACTATGTCGACCAAGCCATGATGGCAGAGTTGGAGAAATACACCAATATGCTCCGCCCTCATATGAGTGAGTTTTTAAAAGATCGGACCAAGCGACCGTCCTTTCTTCCCCAAAAGATGCCCACATACCAAACCCCCTATTTCACCATGACAAATACTCTGGTCATCTTTGACGGAAAGACCCATAAGATACGATGGTCACATCGATTCCCCAGGTACTCCTCTAGCACCCCACTGCTTCAAGACCTCGACCACAATGGCAAACTCGATTTGATCTACATCTATCTCGACCACATGGTTCGCCTCCAATTCCAACGCCAAACGCCATCGACGTCGCTCCACTGGAACCAATTTCGAGGCCCCCTTGGCGACGGTATTTACCGCCCCTAAATCCGTTTGACGCAAAGCCTCCATTGTGCTACTCATCACCGTGAGCAGGTTCTCCAACCTCCTCGATTGAGTACGGAACATTGGTGAGGCATTGGCGTATGAATTCAACACACACTCGGCCACTTCTCTCTCTAGGATTTTTTATCCTGCTGTGCTGGCTGCTCCTGGGAGCAAAACCTCCCTCTTCTCAACCGATCTCAAAAAAAAGACGGCATCGGATCGCAGAGCAAAAAGGGGCCTCTGCCAGCAAGCCGTTGCTGTACGCCACTGCAAAGCTGCTGTTGCGACGGATTTACCGCCAAGAGTCGCGCAAAGATGCGACATGTTGGACCACCGTTCGTATGATGGAGCACTTCTATGCTCGCAAGCCACTACAGTACCAAGCCTCCCTGTTGAAGATCGAAGCCAGCAAGCTGCTTCTCTACCGACTCTGGCGCAAAGCCAGCAGCATAAGCAGTGGTCCCAACCTATCCACCCAAGATGTCGACAAGATCACGCCAGCCTTGCTCCAGACCTCCCTACAGATACTGAGTTCTCGACCCATACCAACCTCATCCAGGCTGTACCAACGAACCAAAACACGCGACTATCACAAGGTTACGGAGAACTGGCGGTTGCTGCTCTCCATTGCAATGGAGAGTATGATCGCAGAGGGCTATTTTGCCCGTGGCATCATCGACATCAAGCCCCTCACCCCACAAAGCGCAGAGCGACTGGCCAAACTCTCCACGGCACTAACGATCGCGCTCTTAGAAAAAGCCAACCAAGCCGCACATAAAAACAAACACCTGGAGATCCAAGTACAAGACATCCAGGACGCTTACAAAGCTCTGTTGCAACCTCTTGGTCTGCTCACCTCCAATCCACACACCTTCCAGCATACGATCCGCAACCAAGCTCTAGGCTACCGACTCGCTCGTCAACTTTCTTTGGAAAATATGCGACAAAAGATCCGCTCTCTGCGTTCCTGGAATCGCTCTGTCTGGAAAAAAGAGAAAACAAGCCAGCTCCTACGAGTACTCAATCGACTCACAACTCTGAAGTTAACCCCGCCCGATCTCAAAGTATTGATGAAGTACCTCAAAGCATCCTTTCGACCCAACGCCCTGGGAGCACCACTGCAAGAGAGTGCCAGCCAAGCGATGGCCTCCTTGGGAATGCAACATATCGCCAAGTTCAGGTTTGCTCCCGATCGCACAGGGCAAGCCCCCAAACGACCGAGATACCTAACACTGCTGTGGATGGCCAATAGCCTACACAGCCTGTTTCCGTTTCACGCAAAACACAATGGAGACGTCGTATTTTACACTTCACGTCGGATCTTCCCGAAAGATCCTGCCTCACAACCCACCTCACAACCCACCTCACAACCCACCTCACAACCCACCTCACAACCCACCTCATCGATAGCAAGCCCGCCTGTTGTGATGCGAGAGAAAAAACGACTGATCACAGGACCTGCGCTTGACGCCATTCGTGACACAACCATCCATTGGGTCGTTCTTTTGGACCTGTGGAAAAGAGAACCCTCAGCGCGTCCTCTCGACCCCTTTGCCGCGGAGTTGCTCTCGGAGCGGGCCTCTGAACTTGCGCTATACTTGCTACGAGAAGCAGAAGACTACTTTCGCAAACACCCCAATGCCCGACATTCACGTACTTCCGAAGGTTCCTCAATCCAGTTTGCTCTTCAAGAGCTGCATCTGGTTTTTCATCAGACCAAGGCAAACTGGAAGGAGAACTGGTGGGGAAAGAAACAGTGGAAACAGAAGAAGAAACTGCTTGCACACTACAAGCACCCGTTGTTTCAAAAACTCTCCCGCACAACGATGGGACTCGCCAAACGATCCTGTCCTGTCACAGAGAGTTGGATCAAAAAGCACAATATCCCACCTCCACCACCTGATGCGAAGGATCGCAAACCTGTTTCCCAAACGGCAGTGGACCACAAGTTTTTGGGCCTTCAAGTGTGGGCCGGTGCGGGTCTCGCTGTTGGTGACTACAACAACGATGGGAAGCCCGATTTATTCTTTGCCGGTGATGGATGCAACCGATTGTACAAGAACCTCGGCTCTTACAAATTCAAAGATGTCACCCGTTCATCGGGGCTCAAGGACTTGTACCAAGACAGCCGACAAGCCCTGTTTGTCGATATCAACAACGATGGTTTGCTGGACTTGTTTGTACTCCACAGCACACACCCCTCCAAGCTCTTTCTTCAACAGAAAGATCAAACCTTCAAGGATATCACCAAAACATCAGGCGTACACACAACGGTTGGAGCGCATACAGCAACCTTTTTCGATTACGACAACGATGGAAAACTCGATCTCTACCTCGGATATTATGGCGCACACCTGCTCAAAGACCGACAGCTCCCTGTCATCGATGGAACCAATGGACGTCCCAATGTTCTGTACCGCAATATCGGTCATGGACGCTTTCGCGATGTGACACAAAAAGCAGGGCTCAACAGCAAACTCTGGACTCTCGCTGTAGCCGCCCTTGACGTCAATCGTGACGGACACCTCGATCTATGGCTGGCCAACGACTTCGGCTTTGACCAACTCTACCTCAACCAGGGCGATGGCACATTTCGCGAGATCAGCCAACGCAGCAACACCAACGATCGCGGAAGCGGAATGAATGTCAGCTTTACAGATGCCAATCATGACGGATACTGGGACGTTTATGTCTCCGTCATCGATATGTTTTCCAAAAGCATCCGGTTTGTCCTGCCCCGCCCCAAAAGCCTCATACCACTCGACCAACGCATCTTACAAACATCATTTTACCTGACAGGCAATAAGTTCTTTGTCAGTCAAAAGAATTCCCAATACCAAGCCCTCGAAGGTAAACTCTTTGAACCCGGACAACGCGGCTGGTCCTGGAGCGCCGTCTTCTTCGACTACGACAACGATGGCGACCAAGACATGTACCTCGCCAATGGATGGCGCAGAGGTGCCTTGGCCCAAAACCAACGCAACCAACTCTTTCTCTTTGATCACGGACGCTTCTTCCTCCACCCCGGTCC
>JALTMC010000930.1 GCA_027005175.1 Myxococcales bacterium | reverse complement strand
GCTGGCTCTCGCTCGACAAGCATGGATTCAATTAGTGCTTTGCGCTCTTTGTTGTGTGTATGCAGGAGAGGAGGACGTCGGGTATCATGGCGTAGTCGCCAGTATAGACGTTCGGCGGAGTACTGGATATACACCGTTGTACCGGTGTCTTTCAACAACTCCCAGTCTCGCTCTTGTAGGGCAGCATTGTCGCCCACTGAGACCACATGAGGGATTTCGCGTGTGGTTAGGAAGCGAAGTCGATCGTGTTGGTGGCGATAAAAGGCATCAACGCCTTGTTCTTGCCAGGCCGTGACCAAGTCCTTACCGAGGAACTCGGCCAACTCTGTGTCAGTGTCGACAAAAGGGCGCTTTCGATGTTCGGCCAACCGCTTGCCTAGGGTTAAGTTTCCTGATTCCAGAAAACCAATCAGATAGAGATGGCTCATCGTTGCGAGATTCCTTTTTGTTGGGTCAGCGACGGTAGATAGGATTGGGGTTGTCTGCTGCTGCTTGGTACGTGACAGTAAAGTCCTTGAGCCCTTCGAGGGCGTCTTCCAGGTCTTTGTCTTTACGTACAACAAAGGCATTAAATCCGCACCGCGCGAGATAGAATATCTGGTCGCGGAGGATATCTCCAACAGCTCGTAACTCTCCCTTGTAGCCTATCTCATCGCGAAGAATACGAGCGTGGGAGTAGCCGCGTCCATCGGCAAATTTAGGAAAGTCGATGGCCACTACGTCAAAGTGTTGTAGGCTTGTGGCGATATCACGGGTGTTGTCGTCTCCGTAGAGACAGACTCCCAGTCTTCCTTCGCGTGTGAGGAGTGTTTCTTGCTCGGCGTTCCATCGGGAGAAGGGGACGATCACATCGCCTGCTGGAATGGGCTCTTCAGCGTTGACCTGTTGCCAGTCATTGTCTACGATCTGTTGGTCTTTAATAATTTTTCGCATACACTCTTTCCTTAAATGGCTCAGGTCCAATGCGTCGGTAGGTGTCGAGGAAGCGTTCTTCTTCTTCTCGCTTCTCGACGAAGACATCAAGCAAGTTACCCACTGCATCAACGATCTTATCTTTGTCCAGTGCGGGTCCAATCCATTGACCGATGGTGGCATCGTCAGAGGCACTGCCACCCAACATGATTTGGTAGGCTTCTTCCCCACGCTTATCGATGCCAAGGATTCCGATATGACCGACATGATGATGCCCACAGGCGTTGATGCATCCCGACATTTTGAGTTTTAATTCGCCCAGGTCGTAGAGGTAGTCCAGGTTCTCGAAGCGTTCCATGATCTCCTCAGCTACTGGGATGGATGCAGCATTTGCGAGGCTACAGAAGTCCAGACCTGGGCAGCAGATCTGATCCGTCAGTGTGCCGATGTTGGGATAGGCCAAGTTGAGCTGAGCTAGTTTCTGCCACAACTCATAAAGATCGGCGTTCGCGACGTCGGCAAATACGAGGTTTTGGTCATGAGTTGTACGAATCTCTCCAAAACTATACAGGTCTGAGAGGTTGGCAACAGCTTGGAGTTGAGAGCCTGTGATGTCTCCTGGCGGTAGATCGGGTGTTTTTAGCGAGATATAGACAGCATTGTAGCCAGGAACTCGATGGGTTGTGACATTTTGTCGGTACCAACGCCCAAACGCTGCATCGTCTTCGACTTTTTGTAAGTGGTCTTGGTGGTTGGCAGCGTCAGGGGCATAGGGGGGAGGCGCAAAAAAGGCCGAGACTCGTTGGTATTCGGCCTCTGTGAGTTGCATGGCACCGTCTTTAAAGTGGTTCCACTCCTCTTCGATCTGACGGCGAAACTCATCGATTCCTAGATCCCTCACCAGGATCTTGATACGCGCTTTGTATTTGTTGTCGCGACGACCATGAAGGTTGTACACCCGCATCACAGCTTCGATATAGGATAGGAGATGTCGTTTTTCGAGGAAGGGATTAAGCTCCTGAGCGATCACGGGCGTTCGCCCCAAACCACCACCAACAAGTATCTGTAAACCGACCTCTCCTTTGTCATTTTTGACCACTCGGATACCTATGTCGTGAAAGGCAATGGCTGCGCGATCTGTGGTTGCTCCTGTGACTGCGATTTTAAACTTTCGAGGTAGGTACGAAAACTCAGGGTGAAAGGTAGAGTACTGCCGGATGATCTCGCAGTAGGGGCGAGGATCTTCTAGTTCGTCGGGAGCTACACCCGCGAGGTGGTCCGAGGTGACGTTGCGGATACAGTTCCCGCTTGATTGTACAGCGTGCATCTCAACCGAGGCCAGATGTTCGAGAATATCGGGCACATCTTCAAGTTCAGGCCAGTTGAACTGGATATTTTGTCGTGTGGTGGTGTGAGCAAAGCCACGATCGTAATGGTCAGCGATATAAGCCAATTTACGGACCTGATTGGAAGACAGCAAGCCATAGGGAATTGCGACACGCAGCATATACGCATGTCGTTGGTGATACAGACCATTCATCAAACGCAAGGGAAGAAACTCGCTCTCCGACAGTCGCCCATCCAGACGACGTTGGACCTGACCACGGAACTGGCGCACGCGCTCCGCCATGATTTTTTTGTCTGTCTCGTTGTATTGATACATAAGAAACTCCAGAGGAACAACAATCCAAGGTTTCGTTTGAGAAAGAGTTCGTTTAAGAAAAGGGGTAGACCGTTTGGGGAGCCAAAGAGTCATAGGAAACCACTGTTGGGTTTGTGAGTATTGAGTGTAGCTCCTCACGCAGTTTTACGACGGGTCCCACTACAATTGTGGCTGGAGAGCTGACACCGTCCATCTGCGTAAGGATATCGTCTAGGGTTCCTATGAGCACCGCTTGTTCTGGTGTCGTGGCTTTTTCAATCACAGCGATAGGGGTGTCTGGGGAGCGTCCATGGGCTACCAGTTCGGCTACAATCTGGGGAAGACGACGAACTCCCATTAAGAAGATCGCTGTGGGGATACGGGCTGCGATCTCCCAATCGATATCACGGGTTTGAATTCCTTGAGCTGACTGCCCTGCAAAGACAGCATAGGCAGAGGAGACACCGCGATGTGTGACTGGGATACGGGCGATGCCCGGCGCAGCGATACTGGAGCTGATTCCAGGTACAAGCTCCCAGGGTATCTTGGCGCGAGAGAGTTCGAGTCCCTCCTCACCACCTCGGCCAAACACAAAGGGATCGCCGCCCTTCAGGCGAACAACCATTCGGCCTGCCCGAGCATATCCTACAAGCAAACGATGGATCCTGCTTTGTCGGGCCTGGCTGTTTTCTCCTAAAGCTTTTCCCACATAAAGCTTCTCTGCTTGTGGAGCAAATGCGAGCTGCTCGGTGGATACCAGCCGGTCATACAACACGATATCTGCGCGTTGCAACAATCGAACAGCTCGCAAGGTGAGGAGATCGGCTGCTCCTGGTCCCCCTCCTATTAAATATACACTTCCTGTTACTGGTTGAGTCATTGTATTCTCTCTGCTTACCGATAGGTTCGGTGGTTGATTGGGTTACTTTGGGTATGTCGAAGAACATCGGTCTGGTTGGCAGGAGTCGGCGTGACAGAGGACAGGTTGAAGCAACAGAGCTGAGCCATGGGGAGGGGGAAGCAACGGAGTTCGCTTGTAGGCGTGAACCATCGTTGGTGAGGTGCGACTCTCTGTGCCATCATACCTGCTGCGCAAACGAGCCCACATCGGCAACCATGACATTGCACGGACACTCTCTTCAACAGGTCTCTTTCTAACGTTCTCGTGAGGTCGTACTTGCTCGAACCTCGATGAAAGTACGCTGCTCTCTTCAACAGGGCTCTCTCGATATTTGTAAAGCCACACCTGAAACAAAAGCGTGATACGCAATACGATCCCCGTCAAAAATCCCACCGCCAACACGATGTCACCATTCAACCCCGTGTAAAGCAAACCCAAACTGCGGCCACCAGCATTCATGAGTGGAAAAAAAATACTAAAGTCCTTGGCCTTCTTTGTCTTATGCAAACGATAGATCTGTGGGATATAGGACGCCTCTATCATTATCATCGCTAACCCTGCGATAATCTGCCATTTCCAGTCCATCTCTTGCCTCGCCTCCAACATGAAACACATCCATCACACATTGATTAAGCCTATCTTCTACATAGGCTATTGCGATGATGATCCCAAATTACCTTTCAAATCAGGCTTGTCAAGCATCTTTTCACTCTTTTTCACGTTGATAGTTGATTTTATTCGATAATTTTTTTTGATTTTGATGAGATTGTGTCCTCTGAGGAAACGTTGATTCAATGGCATAAATATTCTAAATTTCGCTTGTATTGTGTCTCTATAGTCAACAAAGTGTTGAAAAGGGAGTCTTTCAAAGCCACAGGTTGCGATCAGGGAGCGATTGTGATCTTAAATCATGGTGATCTTATCTCAAATAAGGGGGTGTTTGAAGCTGGCTTGCGAAGTGAGGAGGTGGTTGAAGTTAGCTTGCGAAGTGAGGAGGTGGTTGAAGTTCGCTTGGGAAGTGGGGAGGTGGTTGAAGTTAGCTTGCATCGGCTGATGAGCTGGAGATCCAGAGGCGAATGATAACGAATACAAAGGTGAGGGCGATACCCAAGCCATAGAGTGCAGTGGAGGGCATCGCAAGCCAGGTCAGGGTTTCTTTGGCTGCACCTGTTGAGCCTAGACTTGGTGCTCTCATTCCTGCGAATAGCCAGAACATGGAGTAGCCGAGGGAGCCCAAGCCAACGGCGATGGAGAGTCCAAGAGCTTGCCATGCTGAGAGGGATAGCATGGAGAGCAGGATACAGACTGCGAGGGCTGTGGTGCCCATACCACCTGCATGAAGGTGAGCACGCTTGAAGTAAACCCAGGCTTTCTTTGTTACTTTGTGGGCTTTTGCTTTGTTTCCTTTGTAGACGGTGGAGAGAACTTTTTGTGCATCCGCTTTGAGGTTCCCTTTGATCTTACTTTCGATCAGGCCAAAGGAGACTCCTAAGGAGATACCAAATAGAATGGTCAGGAGGCTGAGTGCAACACCATACTTCACGGGTTCGAGAGAAAATTTCATCAGAATGTCTCCTTCTTGTTTGAGGGGTTGTTGAGACAATGACCGTTTTCAGGTCTCCAATCGCGTCCATTTTTTTCGTTGTGAGACACACCAGAGAAGGCCATTGTAATTGGGCTCTTAAAATCGTACAGCTAGGCTTTTCGAATTCGCACGGGCTCGAACGAGACCCGAAACAGATATACCACTATGCTTTTTCTTAACCTAAAAATCATACATATTGTTGCTGCCATTCGATGGGGTGTTGCTTCGCTTTGGTTTGTCAGTGGAGCTTTGTTACTTTTCTCGGCTTCCCAGGCTGTCGCCAGCGCTGACTTGCAACACTTGGGAGTAGTGTCAAGCCCTGGGGCAAACGTAAAGTATCAAAGCAAAGCAAAGCGAAATAACAAACTTGCCTGCCATGCTTTGTCTCCTGGAAGAATCTTTTCGTGGTTGGTGTTGATCTTGTATACTTCCAACTGTGTGAAGGCAGTTATTCCATAGATCATCTTATAGAAAATGAGAAGTAGGCCATGACGATGAAAGAAGCAACTCCCCAAGAATGTCATCTCTTGATGCAAGACAAAGGCTATATCTACCTGGATGTGAGAACGGAGGCTGAGTTCGAGCAAGGTCATCCCGAGGGAGCTTACAATATCCCAGCCTTTGTTCGAGATCCTGCGACCATGCAGATGGTTCCCAATCCTGGCTTTGTGGCAGAGGTGGAAGCCCAATTCCCAAAAGATACCAAGTTTGTTTTGGGCTGCCGTTCGGGGGCTCGTAGTGCGCGGGCTCAGATCATGCTGGAGCAAGCCGGATACCAGGGGGGAGTCAATAATCTTCACGGCTGGGAAGGTCGCAATGATGGCTTTGGTGGAGTGCTGCCTGGCTGGTCCAAAGACAGCAATCTCGCCACAGAGATGGGCCATCCCGAAGGTCGCAGCTATCAGTCCTTAAAGAGTCAAGGATAACCAAGACGATGCAACAAACTCTGAGAGTTACATTTTTGGGCCTTTTGACTCTGCTCTTGCTTGGATGGCCTCCATACAGCCAAGCCGAAACATCGGATGAGCCTGTGCGTGTCGCACGCCGCAAGCATTCCTCTTTGCGTGGGAGAGCACGCCGCAAGCGTCAGGTCTTGCGTCGCAAGGCGCGTCGCAAGCGTGCTTCTTTGCGTGGGAGAGCACGCCGCAAGCGTCAGGTCTTGCGTCGAAGGGCGCGTCGCAAGCGTGCTTATCTGCGTAGGAAGAGGCGTCAGAGGCGGAGCAAGAGGCGTCGTCAGAGGCGGAGCAAGAGGCGTCGTCTTCCACTGTGTCAGAAGATCTTTTGTGCCCCTTGGCGAGCGAGTGCGGGTCGAAAACCCTGGTATTTGTGGAAGCGTTATCGAGAGCGTTACCACGAGCCTTTGTTGGAGCGATGTTATCCTTATTGTAAGGGGAAGATCTATCGGATGCGTCGGCGTCGGGTGAATCGACTGTTGCGTCATTTGAAGAAGACCATGGGCTATCACGAGCGGTTGCGTGTGTTGAGCGCGATGTTTTTGGGCAATCGCTACCGGCTCGGGCCGTTGGGAGAAGGTCCGAAAGGCCGGTGGGACCGCGACCCTATCTTTCGATTGGATCGGGTTGATTGCGTGACCTATGTGGAGTCTGTGATGGCACTGGCGATGTCTCGCTCTGTCTCTCAGGCGATTCGAAAGATGCAGAAAATACGGTACAAAAACGGTGTGATTCGCTATGGTTATCGAAATCACTTTACTGCGGCGCAGTGGTTGCCGGAGAATCAGAGAGCTGGTTACACGCGAACCATGACAGCAAGCTGGGGTGGGAAGTACACTCGTTATGTGACAAAAAAGATCTCAGCGCGGACATGGCGGCGGTCTTCTTGGAGGCGTTGGAGCCGACGAATCCCGGCTTCCCTCTTGCCGCGCAGCTATCGTTTCGCGTATATTCCCCTGCGCTTTCTTCCTCGGGTGGTCAAGAAACTGCCGAAAATATCCTGGCTTGGGGAAGTGAAGTACTCACCGGGGAGTCCTGTCTCTGTGCAGCACGTGGGATTTGTGGTGCGTAAAGGGGGGCAGGTTTATTTTCGCGATGCCAATGTGGTTCCGGGCGTTTCGGACCGAACATTATTGTCGTACACACGTTTCCGACGTCGGCAATGGAGCGATCCTGAACGACGATATCGAATACTTGGCTTTGCCTTTGCAGCATTTGTGGATATTGATAAAAAACGATGAAGATCATTGATAAAATTCGGATCGCAGAGTCTAGCGGTCGTCCGTTCTATTCCTTTGAGTACTTTCCTCCCAAAACGGAAGCCGGTTTGCTCAATCTCTTTCGTCGGGTGGAACGGATGGCTCGGTTGCACCCGGCTTTTGTAGACATTACATGGGGAGCCGGTGGAAGCACTGCGGAGCGGTCGTTGGAGATCGCATCTCATATTCAAAACCTCAGTGGTTTGGATACGATGCTACATCTGACTTGTACAAATATGAGCCGTTCAGACCTCTCTGAAGTCTTGGTCGAGGCAAAGCGGCTGGGGATTCAAAATATCCTGGCTCTGCGGGGAGACCCACCCAATGGTGTCGATGAGTGGGAGGTTTCCGAAGACGGGCTCTCCTACGCCGTCGATTTGGTGCGTATGATTCGTGAAGAACACGGAGACTACTTCGGTATCTGTGTTGCGGGCTATCCTGAAGGTCACGAAGAATGTACAAGCTACCAGGCTGATATTCAGTTCCTTAAAGAGAAAGTGGATGCAGGTGCTGACTTTGTGATCACGCAGCTCTTTTACGACAGCAATGCCTTTCTTCGCTTTGGCAAAGATTGCCGTGACGCTGGCATAGAGTGTCCGATCATACCGGGCATTATGCCGATTCACAACTACAACTCATTTCGTCGGATGGCTCGCTTCTGTGGGCATATTCCAGCACATATTACCGAAGCCTTGGAGCCCATCAAAAACGACGATGAAGCGGTTCGTGAGTATGGCATTCGTTTGATCGCTGATATGTGTCAGCATCTTCTTGATGAAGGCGTTGTGGGTCTTCATTACTACACTCTGAATCTGGAGAAGGTGTCCACTCAGATTGTGACAGAACTGGGCCTCTTGCCTGACAACGTCTCTCGTTCGTTGCCCTGGTTACCGGTACCCAATGCCAGCCGGGAGAATGAGGCTGTGCGCCCCATCTTTTGGTCGAATCGGCCTAAAAGCTATATGGCGCGAACCATGGAGTGGGACGAATTTCCCAACGGTCGATGGGGAGACTCGCGCTCTCCCGCCTTTGGTGCGCTGACAGATTATCACTTAACCCGCCTACACATTGTGCTGCAGGACCGGCTGGATATGTGGGGGAAGGAACTCCAGTCTCTGGATGACATCTACAATGTCTTTGTTCGTTTTTGTGCAGGTGAGATCGATGCGATGCCCTGGTTTGATTCACCTCTGGCGGTCGAATCGGACTTGATTCAACAGCAACTTGTTCGCTTAAATCAAAAGGGTCTGCTCACCATCAACTCTCAACCTCGTGTGAACGCAGCTCCCTCTGATGATCCCGCCGTTGGCTGGGGAGGGGCTGGTGGCTATGTCTATCAAAAAGCGTATGTTGAATTCTTTCTCTCTGCTGAGCACCTTCACACGTTGCTAGAGATCTTCTCCCGCAACCCTCATATCTCCTTCCATGCCATCAACAATGAGGGCACTGCTTATACCAACTGTGACTCCGTGAATGCGGTAACATGGGGAGTTTTCCCAGGCAAAGAGATCATTCAACCGACTGTTGTCGATCCCGACTCTTTTCGAGTCTGGAAGGAGGAAGCCTTCTCCTTGTGGATGTCGATGTGGGGAGAACTTTATCCCACAGGTAGCAGATCGCGTGAACTGCTTGAGCACGTTCAGGACACGTTTTACCTTGTCAACGTTGTCGATAACGACTTTGTCAATGGTGACATCTGGACTCTCTTGGATGAGATTATCTCAGCCATTCAAACCCCAACTCGCACATCTCATGACCTGAAGCCTTCTGTCAAACCGATCTTTTGACATCCTCCCCCACCCCATCCGGCCTTCGCCCTGTCGACTCCGGAAGGGGCTTGAAAAATCCCGAAGTTAACCAGCCTTGGCTCCTTCGCGGGAGCTACGTTACGGTTCGTGCCTGGAACACCGATCAGTTTGCTGTCGGTCGTAAAAACAGCCATTGACGTCGCCTGACTTCGTTATGTCTTCTTGGAATCGCAAAAGTATGCCTTGGCCGTATGTCTCGGCAGGTTCGCAACTAACTGATCTTACTCGGTCCATTAAAACGGTGAGTGTTCTGGACACGTTGTGGAACGACGAAGCCACAATCTCTTAAACAAGAGAAAGGGATGCGAGCGGCTAGGGATGCGAGCTACTCTTGGCTGAGTTCGGCAGAGCGTGTGCGGGCGGCGCGTACGCCGTTGTAGAAGATCTGTCGGAAGTCTTGTTGTTCAAGGCGGTTGATGGCTGCAGCGGTGGTGCCTCCAGGGGAGGTCACATGGGCGCGGAGAGTGGAGGGGCTGTCGTCGCTTTGCGTCATCATTTGGGCGGCGCCAAGGATGGTTTGGACAGCGAGATAGCCAGCGATCTCTTCAGGGAGACCTTCGCGTGCACCCGCCTCTGCCATGGCTTCTGCAAGCAGGAAGACATAAGCTGGTCCTGTTCCTGAGAGGGCTGTGACGCTGTCCATCTGTTCTTCTGCGACCTCAACGACAAGTCCAACTGCAGAAAAGATCAGGCTTGTGACAACGCCGTGTGGCCAGGAAGCATAGTGACCCAGACAATAAGCCGAAGCTCCTGAGCGAACAAGGACTGGGAGGTTGGGCATCACACGCACAACAGGGATCTCGGTTTGGAGGCATCTCTCTAAGCGATCGGTGCGAAGCCCGGCTGCGATAGAGATGAGCAGTTGCTCTGTTCGAAACAAGGGGCGCAGAGGTGTGAGCATCGACTCCATATCTTGCGGCTTAACGGCCAGGATGATCACATCACAGCCCGCGATGAGCTCTTCATTGCTGGCTGAAACAGCACCCAACTCCTCCACCAATGTGGATAGACGCTCTGCTTTTCGATCGGACAAGAGAAGGTGTTCTCGGGTGATGACGTTGGCCTGAAGTAAACCCCTGGCCAGTGCTTTGCCCATATTTCCTGTGCCAATGATGCCAATTTTTTTTCCACGAAGCATAGGTCATATCCTACCGGCGTTTGGGATAGATGGAAACAGCAGCACCAAAGACCATGACAAATCCACCCAGCCAGATCCAGGCGATCAGCGGATTGATATAAAATTTGAAGTGAGCCAGCATGGGTTGGCCTCGGTCTTTTTCCCAGGTGACAAGGATGGCGTAGAAGTCATCAATTAAGCGTGTATTCAGGGCCACCTCTGTTGTTAGTTCTGGGTGCTTATTAAACTTTTGTCGGGCGGGAACCATATGCGCGATCTTTGACCCTGGGATCATATATTGTAGCTCGGCCACAAGTCGTTTGTTGCCGGAGTTATCCCATCGGACATCGCGCAAGCGAAGAAGCTGAGTTCGTAGGGATATCGATTGCTTTACTGAGAGGATACGAGTTTTTTTTCCCGGTTGTTGGTAGTGTAAGGTTGCCGACGAATCCGCGCTGTGGTTGCCTCCGATTTGGGCTCTCTTCAGTGTTAAAACGCCCTGTCCATTGGGAAGCTGAACAGGCTGATTCTCTACCATCATTTCGAGGCGAGCTTGCTTTGCCTTGAAGACATGTAGATTGCCCTCTACGATCTTCTTTTGTCGATCTTGAAAAGCTTCAAGTCCCCCAAACTTGACGAGGTAGGAGCCAATGTCTTGCCATTCACCCTTGACCATCGCGACGCCTTTTTCCAGGCGGAATCCATAGCCTGCAAAGCCAAGAAAGAGAAAGACGACGCCAACGTGTACGATGTAGCCACCGTACATACGTTGAAACTGACGAATATGTCGCCATGCGGGGATGAACCATCCACTTTCACCGCGCACTTTGTGACGGCGAAGTACTCCTTCTCGGAGTTCCATAAGGATAGAACCGACCACAAAGACGCACATGCCGACCATGGCACTGGCTACAACGCGAACGCTGAGTTGGGGATCACCTGGGCCTACAGAGCCATAGTAAAAGCCAAACGCAATTGCACCAAGGATCCCAGCAATGATAGGGGCGGTCACCAACTTTTTGAGTAAGACGGTGCTGTTTTTTCCCCATTTCATGATCTGTGAGAATCCCATGAGTGTTAGAAAACCCATGGAGATGGGACCCATCAGTCGGTTAAAGAATGGAGGGCCAACGGTTGCTTTGGTGCCCGAGACCCACTCGATTAGGAGAGGGTAGGTTGTGCCGAGAAGCACCACAAAGGTGGCAAGGGAAAACAGCATATTGTTGAGTAAGAAGCTCGATTCACGAGACCAAATCGAGGCCAACTGGTTGTTGCTTTTGAGTTGTTCTCGACGGTGCCAGACGTAGCCAAAGGAAACCAGGAGAACGAGGATTAGAAACACCACAAAGTAGGTGCCGATATCTGACTTTGCGAAGGCGTGAATACTGGAGATGAGACCACTTCGTGTGAGGAATGTTCCAAAAACGGTGAGGAAGAATGTGAGAATCAACAAGGTCATATTCCAGATCTTGAGCATCCCACGACGTTCTTGGACAATAGAGGAGTGCAGGAACGCTGTGGCCAACAGCCAGGGTAAGAAGGATGCATTCTCCACGGGATCCCAGGCCCAGAAACCACCCCATCCTAGCTCGTTGTAAGCCCAGTATGCTCCGAGCAAATTGCCTGCTGTGAGAAAGGACCAGGCGAGCATGGCCCAGGGGCGTGTTGCTTTGATCCAGCGATTGTCGAGTTTTCCTGAGACCATCGCTGCCATACCAAGGGCATAGGGGATATAAAAAGATATCAGGCCCATGTACAAGTTGGGTGGGTGAATGGCCATCACAGGAGTCTGGAGAAGAGGATTGAGTCCTCTTCCATCCAGTGGGACAACGGCTAATGTGGCGAAGGGGTCTGCTGCAAAAAAAGTGACGATGCAAAAGAAGAGTTCAACTGCCGAAACCACCACAAGAAATGCGGGAAAGAGATCACTGTATTTCTTGCTGATCTGGAAGGTCGCGATGGCTGACATAATGCTCATCAAGAAGGTCCAAAAGAGCAGAGAGCCATCTTGCCCTCCCCAACCGGCAGCAAAGAGATAAAAGGTCGGCATCGCCCGCTCCGAATAACGCGCGACATAGCTGATGGAAAAATCATGGGTAAAGAAAGCATAGAGCAAAGTGCTGTAAGCGATCACAACACAGACAGTGAAGGCAAGGGATGCTTTGAAAGCAGCGTTGATAAAGTGCTGTTCGTTGCGACGTAGCCCGCTGATGGCGAACCAAAAGGCCAAGGCCACAGTCGCGAGGGAAGCGATCATCAGTGCTTGGCCTACATTGGCCAACATGGAACCCATAACGATGGGCATGATTCTCTCCTGATAGTCGTAGAGTTCTGGGTTCTCTCTTTTGAACTCGGTTGGTGCAATGCTTGGTTCGAGTCTTCAGGGCATGACCTGAACAGACTCAATCGCCATGTCTTGATAACTCGATGTGGAGTAAAAAAGGGTGGGGCAGGGCTCGTGCTCAGACATCGCTACTATTTAGGGCTGTGTCTGTCTGGTCACAACTCGACCGAGGCTCCTTCACGAAAAGAGCCAGTCAAAAAGAGGCCACACACCTAGTGTCTGTCTGGTCACAACTCGACCGAGGCTCCTTCACCCTAAAATCGCCCTAAAAAATAGGCTTGGCGAAGCACTAGGATGTTGGTTTTTTCTTTGCGTATCCCGATTTCTTGGAGCCGGGTTGGCCTTCTTTGTACTTGGTGGGACACTTGGCAAAGATCGTATGGGCGATAAACAGGTCTGGCTTTTCCAACTTGCCCGACACGACAAGTTCTGCACCATCACGGAAGGTATCGGGTAAGATCCCATCATAATGGACCTTCATCGAGCGCCCACTTTTGCCCTGGATATAAAACACATAATGCAGACGCCCCTTGCGGCGCTTTGTTGTCTTGGGCTTCAGCTTTCCATGAATCCGCAGGTTCTGACCTACCAGACTCTTGGGTCCCTTGTGCTGATTGGGGGCTGTTTGCGCCAACCGAGCAAAGACTTCATCTGTTTTGAGATAAAGCAATGATACTTGCCCTGCATATGTCACGATTAAACCTACCATCAAGGCAACTGCGCCCAAAGAGAAGATGATAAGCCCTTTTTTCTGTTGCATTGTTACACTCCATAACTTTTGAGGTTTAATAGTACCATTCTAGTAAGATTGTCAACGAATGCTTTTCTTAAATGAATTTTGTCTGGGCGAAACCAAACCCATGGTGGGTAACAATACTTTCCTTCCCAACTATTCCAGTCCTTTATTAAAATAAGTAAGGCAACTGTGTTTGCTGGACTTTTCTTGTCTTTCTCCAACAAATGCTCTCAGTGGGTTATTGAAATTGACAAGTTTGTGTTCGACATACAAAATCTTGTAGGCATTGGGTATCCACTTGACATTGAGGCAGGCAGAAAGAGCCAACGCTCTCTTGGGCCATGTTTCGCAGAGCATTGCACTGTGTTTGTTGGGGGCACTGACTGGTTCCAACGGTGCATGGGGTGACACAGTAGCCTCCTGTCGTGCACCGGCCTTGTACACACTGTTGACCTTGTTGGCAGTGTCGTGTGTGGAGGCAGGCAACGCATTGTTTGGAGCGCATATCACAATAAGGACGGGTGGTCGAAGTGCAAGTCTGGGTCGAGGTGCAGGCTGTTGGAGGGGCGATGGTTGGGCGGATATAACATTGCCCCGATTGGCAGTCTAATGGATGGGTACAGGTCTGACCATCCTGACGAATACCCCGAGGCAAACAAAAACCTAAGGCACAAGTGCTGCTCTTAAAATCGGTATGGCATGTCCAACCGATCGAGCTTTTGGGGCAGGGCTTCTTGGCAGAGCAAGCGACAGGTTTGTTGTTGGGAGAGACTGGCACACGCTGAAAAGAACAAAAGTAATTCTTGCGATTGTGACACGAGTTACTGGCACTGCAAGTGCGTAAGCACAGCTTGCTGCCGCCCAGAGATGCACAGTAACTGTTGGCGGGGCAAGCTTTCTTTCCTTCACAAGACGTAGAGCAGTAACCGTGAGGGAAAGAAATACCTGACAGCCTCTTCCCCGAAGGGAGGCAGAGCAGGCTTCGACAATGAGAGTTCTCCGTACAGCTCTCTCCAATCGTCCTGTTTTTGGTCTCTTGTGGGATGATACACTGTTGTTTGTCGCACTGGTATCCCTCAGGGCAGTCACTTTTAATGGCGCAATTCTTTTCACAAAACTTCTCTTGTTGCAGAGCGCGACAGGAGTATCCCGAGCGACAACTCCCTTCACTTCCACATCTCTGTGTACAATAGCGTCCTGTGGTGAATTGACGACACATACCACTGATGCAGTCTATGTTGTGTTCACAAAGATCACCCAAACGTCTTGTTCCACGAGGCCAACATACTTTTTGGGAGCTTGAGAAAGAGACTCCACAAAAGTAGCTCTTGCGACAATCCGAGTCTTTTTGGCAACGCAATAGACAATAAGAGTATCCAGGGGTGAGGGGATTGCATACGCTACCTTTGGGACACAGGGGTGTGCAGCGCCTCTGTTGACTGGCTGGATCAAGCTGACAGGAATAACCCTTGCGGCAGAGTGATGTTTGGGTCCCATCACACCTCTGTTCTGTCGCTGTGCAGGAGGTTATACAATAACCTCCACTCCACAAACCCAAGCAGATACCGCCTTCAGGGCAATTGCTATTCTCAAGGCAGGGCCCTCCCAAAGAAGAACTCCCATCGGGAACACATCGCGCTTGTGTGTTGCATTTGTAGCCTTCAGGACAGTCCGAATCTGTTGTACAGCGTCGATAGCAGCCTTTGTATTCACCTGCTTGAAACAGTGAATAAGTGCCACAGTAGAATGAATCATTGGGGCAGTCATTGTCTTGGCGACAGAAGGCTCCACACTCCTGGGTGGAAGCCAAACAAACACCACTGCTGCATTCTTTGCCTTGTGAGCAAGGGCGGCCTGCCCCTTTGAGAGGCTGGGTTGTTTTTGGGGGATAAACACAATGCTGCCCCCTACCACCACGAGGCAAGGGGATCAGGCGACAAATGGTTCCTTTGATCGCCTCACACTCACGATCACTCTGGCAACGTTTGGGCTGCCTCCTACATTGACTGGTGATTCGATCAGAGAGCAACAGACAATACGAACCTGGACCGCAATCCGTATGACTTCGACATTGCGTTATCTCCGGCTTGGTTTCTATCGGAGAGGCAGGCTCTCCTCGCTGCTCTCGCGCCTCTCGGACGTGCTCCTTTGCTGGCAAATCCTCTTGAACCAGCTTCTCAAGAACCCCACCATCCCGCCTGATCTTCTCTCCATGCCGCTGACAACGCTGCACAAAACAAACAAACCCCTTGCGGCAGTCGGTGTCTCGCGTACACAGTGCATCCAAAGCACCATCACTGCAAACTGCAAGGATACAACGCAGTCCCAACCGACAGTCTACTTCTGTTTGACATGCACCACCGCTTGACTGTTGCCTCGGCTGGCATGCCAACCAAAGTATGACAAAGCCCAATCCAAACCAACCCCGAAAGAACAACCGGAAGAACAAGAGACCAGAGTCCTTCTTTTGTATGTCACTGGCATGACTCATGTTTCGTGAAAAGATCACACTCTCTACCCAATGCGGCGAAATGAAAAAGAAACCCTCTCCGTAAGTCTACCGGGGAATGGAAAAAGTCGAAAGGGGAGAGGCGCTGGGAACCGAGTCTCAACTGACAGGCCAGAAGAGAAAGCGTTGGGAGCTGATAGGCCAGAAGAGAGGGCGTTGGGAGCTGATAGGCCAGAAGAGAGGGTGTTGGGAGTGATGGCTGGTTGGGATTAATTGACGGGTGTGGCTTTGAGAGAGGCGCGACCATTTTTTTCTTGGACGTAGAATTGAACGTCTTTGCAGCTGTATTGTTGTACGATGGAGGCTCTTTGTTTGTGGAGCAGGTCCACAAAGCTATTCCATTGAATATTGTGTGTTGACTCACCACAAGAGCGGCGAACATTTAGGTATTCATCGAATACACGGCGCATCTCAACGTCATTCATGGGTCTATGCTCAAGGTTTGCTTGGGCTGGAGGGTTCTCAATGGAGGGGGCTGGTGTTGAGCCCGCGATCATGGAGAACACATCATCGAGTTCAGAGGTCAGATTCTTTTGTTTTTGCTCTACAGGCTCGGGTAACACTTGTTGTGGAGCAAGGGGTTCAGGAGGAGGGCCTGCCTGATGGAGCACCATCGGTAAGCTGGCGGCATCCACGGGGCCTTTGTTTGGGGCTCTTTGAGGGGCTCCACTCTGTAGCATATCGAGAAGGGCACTTCCCTCTGAAGATAGGGGAGAATTGCCCATGGAGCCGTTTGCAAGTGGGCCAGTCATAGGGGCCATGAGTGGTGGTGTTGAGGGGCTATGAGTGGAAAGAGGCTCAGCCGTCGCGACCAAAGAAGGCTCCAAGCGGTGAGGAGATGGCTCTGGAACCCCAAACGAAAGGGGCAAGGGTGTGTCTGATGGCTTGGTACTTCTACCCAAAGAATGAGGAAGTTGCGCTGATGCCATCAACTCGTCTTCTTGCTCCATCCCGCTTAGGGGTGAAGGCTTGCTGTCTTCCGTTGGTTGCAAGGTAAGGGAGAAAGCGGGTGCTGCGTCTTCCACTTCTTCTTTCTCAGGCTTTTGAATGTAGGTCATTCCCTTGGGGCGTTCTGGAAGGACCATGGAGCCATCTTCTGTTAACACACGGATCATATCCATGGAGTAACTTGTTTTGGGAGACACCACCTCCTGTAATTCCTCAGACTTCATGGGGATGGACTCCGAGGTACTGATGTTGCGCTGCTTTAACTTTTGTGCAATTAATCGCAAGTACTGAAAAAGAAAGTTAAAACTGCGTGGGATCTGTTGTACAGACTTCAGTGACTCGGGATCCATTGAAAAATCGGTGAGGAGCTTCTTTAACTTGGAGCGTTCTCGTAGCTGTGAAATAGAGAACCAGCCTCCCAAAGTGAGGGCAAAAAAGCCACACAACACAGCCAGAAGGAAGAATGGGGAGCGGTAGAAGGGTGATTGGGTTTGTGTGACAGAGTGTAACATGACATAGCCCACTTGGCCGTCGCTGACGGGGGCTGGTAGTTGTCCCACAACATAGAGATAGGAGCGTCCGTGCAGGAATATGGGCTTACTGGAGCTGTACAAACCCTGCTTGGCCTCTTGCTTGAATTGAGAAAAGTGACGTGCTGTCCATCGTTGTAGAGACTGAAGCAACGGTGAGAACGCGATCTTCTTCAGGGGTTTGACTTTGGTTCCTGGAGGTGGTGCAGAAGTGAGGCGAATCTTACGCTGTACCAACACCTTCCGTGTCTGAGGAATACGAAAGAGCAGGGGGTGCGTGTGATTGAATACGATCATCAAAGGTGCTGACTTGTCCTTCGACTTGAACCCCAAGTTGACAAAGAGTTGTTGGGAGAGTGCTTGTTTGACAAAGATAACACCCACGAGTTTGCGTGGCTTTGGCTCATCGTTATCGTCAGAGTTTTGGTCTTCTTTGTGTGTGATATACACGGGAGCACTCGCCATGAAGTGTGGCTTTTTGTTGTAGGACCAGAGGCCGATCTGCGCTTTGCCTTGCAGAGCAGACTCTACCATGGGCAGATGTGTCAGAGGGTGGGCCTTGGATTGCACCTTACCAACAGGCTTTCCCGCATCGATGAGCAGTCGGCGGGTGCTTGAAAAGAGATAGGCCTTGGAAAGGGAAAACGAACGTCGGAAGAGAGCCTTTTGGGCTTTCAACAGCTTGGTGATCTGACGATACGCTTGACGCTCTCTCCAGTTCCAGCGAGACAAACCCCGTTGCGTTAAGGGACGCAGGGCCGCCGAGAGTCTTTTGTCTCGTGCTAGCCTCTTGGCTTGCTTGAGAAACTTCTGTTGATATCGGTGCATTCGCTGATGCAGGTCGCGGCTCTTTTGGAGTGGAACGAGCTGCTGCTTGAGCTGTTCGATCCTTTGCTCCCCTTGTGTGGGGAGAAACCAGGCCAATCCCGATAATGCTATGGTCATGCATACGACCAACCAAACTTTGACGTGTGCCATCGCTGATCCTCTGATCTTTATTCAGTGTGTGGCTCTCACCCAGATATCTCATCTCCGGTAGAGGCTCTCTTCTCTGAGAGTACCTCTCCGTTATGACTGGGCTTACGTTGAAAATTCCTTGAAAACACAACTGTCTCAATCTGTGTCCACATCGTTTTGATAAACGGGACTTTTGTGAAATACCTTGAGGGCAAAACAAAAAAATCCTTTGGATCGTTGTCCGAGCGTTACGATTCTCCGGGTCTCGTGGTTGCTATGACTTATGTGGCTCGTTGCAGAATGTTCGTGGACTCTTCGGAGTATTCGAGGCCAAAGTAGATGAATGACTTATGTGGCTCGTTACAGAATATTCGTGGACTCTTCGGGTTATTCGAGGCCAAAGTAGATGATGAGAGACAGGAAAAGCATCAACACAAGCCAAAAGAGTCGCCGAGAGTTCGCCTCTTGGTAGAGTTTTTGGTCTTCGCGGAGGACC
The DNA here is from genome assembly GCA_027005175.1 of Myxococcales bacterium. Taxonomy (GTDB): domain Bacteria; phylum Myxococcota_C; class UBA6777; order UBA6777; family UBA6777; genus M3003. The sequence continues at coordinate 11,030 of JALTMC010000930.1, read as the reverse complement.
TGAAGTTCCCAAGATGCAGGGATCGCATCTGGCAAAGGGCGTGACTTCGGTATTGGGAACTCAGGAGCTACGTCTTCCCATGAGAGGTGCTCGGTTGTTTGAGAGAGGTGCTCGGTTGTTTGAGAGAGGTGCTCGGTTGCTTGAGAGAGGTGCTCGGTTGCTTGAGGGAGGTGCCCGGTTGCTTGAGGGAGGTGCCCGGTTGCTTGAAGGAGGTGCCCGGTTGCTTGAGGGAGGTGCTCGGTTGCTTGAGGGAGGTTGAGGCTGTCCAAAGGCTCCTGAGCAGCCTCAACTTCTTCCGATCTATCCGCCCAAGATGATGCTCTCTTTTCGAACCCTGGCATTGTATCTCTTGGTGAGACTTTGGTCTTTGATTCTATCATCGAAGGGAGAGACTTTTCCAAGTCGTCCTGTTTCTTGAGAAAAGACCTGTCTCTTTCCGGGAGGAGGCTTTCATCTACATAAGGAAGCGTATCGCCGGGGTGAGGTCCTGGCACTGGAATGGAGATGGGAGCCTCTACCCATGTTGCAGCCAAGTTCTCTGCATCAGCAAACATCTGCTCAAGGGTTGGCATGGGTACGATCTCTTGTGTTCTTCTCTGTAGCGATCGTTTCTTACTTAACCCACCTTCAGGGTATGAAAGGCTCTTCTCGTCCGTTGAATTCGTTTCTGCCCAGGCTTGTGTTTCCGTCCTTTCCTTGTGGGGAGCGGTTGCTGGTTTCGTCGTTTCTGCCCAGGCTTGTGTTTCCGTCCTTTCCTTGTGGGGAACGGTTGCTGCTCTTGTTGGAGCTTCGCCCGGAGCGAGCTGCAATAACGGTCGACAGTGAGTCTCTCTGGCCTCGGGAACAGCGGCTAGTGTCTTTTGCAGGGCTTCTTGGATAAAAAGAGGTCGCTCTCTCCATCTTGCTTCTTCTGCCCAATGGGGTGGGGGAGCTGAGCCTGTTAGGAAAAACCACAGCAAGGAACCAAGCGCGAATATATCTGTACTTGGATGTTCTTTGATGGATTGGCTGATATGTGCCTCTGGAGCGAGGAAGGCTACAAACTGTGAGGCTGAATCCTTCGACGGAGCAAGGGCTGGAGGAGGCGTGAGGTGGAACAGGCCAAGGTCTCCTATCTTGATGTTGGGTTGCTCCTCATTCCACTCCAACGTGAGCACCTCTGGAGAGAGTGAGCCGTGTATCCAGCCACGAGCGTGTAAATGCTGTAAGCCTTTTACGATGGATAACCAGAGCTGCCATGCTTCCAACTCCCCCATGGGTTGTTGTTCTATCCAACTGCGAAAGTTAGGGCTCTGATCAGTAGAGATACTAGGAACCTCCATCGCCAAACACCACTCGTTCGATGATAAGGGAATACTCTCGTAGTACGGTAATAGGTGGGGATGAGCCAACGTAGGGAGGGCCTCTGCCTGTTCCTCAAACAGCTTCCATTGTTGGTCAGTGATCCATTCGAGATCGTTCCGTCGGACTTGTTGTAGCCGCACCACCCGCTTTGGTGCTGTCTCTATCCCTTGCCAGACAGGACCTGCCCAGCTTTGCTGTAAAAACTCTTGTAGGAGGTAGGGTCCTATCTTTGCTCCAACTTGCCACGTCGCCAATCGTTTCTCCATTGTCTCAAGAGCATCTGCTTTTTTAGCAATTCTCCTGTCTCTCCGTCTTTCTTTCAACACTAGAACAGTGTGTTTCATTGTCAAGTTTGGGGATTCGCTCCTCTTCGTTTGGGGATTTGCTACTCTCACTCTTTCGTATTTTGAGCAACTCATTTGACTTTTGGGCGGGAATCAAGGACGTTGACTGTATAGTTTTTTGATTTGATCTGATGGAAGGAGCACTTGGTGCAGCCCATATCCCCACATCTTGTCTTCCAAAGACCCCGCTTCTCTTGCATACTCTTTCTCTTTGTGCTCGGTGCGGTAGGTTGGGGGTGTCGCTCTCGTTCGAAGGACAAGGCGAAGGCTCATACAACACATGCTGTTATTGCACCCCCCCTCGCAGGGCAGGGGAGGGGCCAACAGCCTCCTCTTGTAAGGCGAAAAGCCAAACGTTTGCGATCCTCCTATCGCTGGGTTAAAATCAGTGCAAAACTTCAGCCCGATCCAGTGATGGAACGTTGGATTGCCCCTTATCGTAAGAGGCTGCATTCTCAGATGTCCAAGGTCCTGGCCTCTTTGGCAAAGGGCTTTAAAAGACACCGTACAGAAAGCGAATTGGGCAACTTAATCGCTGATATTTGTTTCCAAAAGCTGCACAAAATGGGACTCCGGGTTGATATGTTTGTTACCAATCACGGTGGTATTCGCACCGATCTTGGAGCTGGTCCTGTGACAGTCAACAAGACCTATGAGATCCTTCCTTTTGAAAATGCCCTCGTTGTCTTTCGTGTTTCAGGCAAAGTCTTGCGTCAGATGATGGAAGTGATCGCGAAACGGGGGGGGGAACCCATCGCAGGTGTGCGCATACTCATTTCGAGAACAAAACCTTACCTGCGCGATGTTAAGGTGGGGGGTAAGTCCTTGGATAGCAAACGTGAATACTTTATCGGATCCAGTGATTATTTGACTCGAACCGGCTGGCTCTCTCCTTTTTTGCGTAAAAAGTCTCTGTACCTCACTGGTCTCACCTTGCGAGGTGTGTTTCAATGGGGACTGAAGACTCGTGTGATTCCTCTTGTTCCTCGGCTGGATGGTCGAGTGACTCTGGTCAAACGATAGCGAGAGCCTATCCCCTATTCCAAGTGGGTAACCGGCCCATAACCTGAAGGAAGAGCAGTATGAAGCGTCGTCATTTCTTAGCTGGCCTTACCGCAGGGGGTTGTGCGTTGGGATTTCCTTTGATCCGTATGGCAGAGGCCCGACGAGCCCAAACCGTGATGCTCTTGCACACAAACGATACACACAGTCGCATCGACCCCTATGCGAGTGGAAAGTACAAAGGGATGGGTGGAATCGCTCGACGGGCCGCTCTCATTGCCGAGATCAAACGACAACATCCTGCCACCCTTGTCGTGGACGCTGGTGATCTACTCCAAGGCACTCCTTATTTTAATCTGTTCAAAGGTAGTGTTGAGTTTGAAACGATGCGTCGAGCTGGCTATGACTTGTGTGCGATCGGAAATCATGATTTTGATGCTGGGGCAGAGAGGCTTCTCTTCCTGGCAAAACACCATGGAAAGTTCCCACTGATTACTGCAAATATCCTTTTCTCTCAACCTGGCGCTGAGAGATTGATACAACCCTATACGATCCGCGAAGTGGGAGGGTGGAAGCTTGGGTTCTTTGGGCTCGGTGTTCGATTTCGTGGCCTTGTTCCCGCATCATTACACAATGGCGTCAAATATATCGCCCCGATTCCTGTGGCTCGTACGATCGTTAAAACGCTCAGGGAGACTCATCGATGTGACGCTGTGATTGCACTAAGTCACCTGGGATATACAGGCTTTGATAAAGAACCTGGAGATTGTGATCTGGCTCGTGAAGTTCCCGGAATTGATATTATAATTGGCGGTCACACCCACACTTTTTTGGAGCATCCGAAAGGTATTCGCTCAACGGATGGGCGTTTGACCCGTATCTATCAAGTGGGACATTCTGGATTGTATCTGGGACAGATTGAATTGTCATTTGCACCTCATGACTCTCTTCAGATTCGACAACAAAATGTGCCTATCGTTGCACCCACACCACAAGTGAAAGCTCCAAGGTGAATGAGAGTTCCATTTGTACTGTGATGTTTTTTATTTCTAGCGTAAAGGATAGGTCAATGGAATGACCGTTATGATGCCAGTCTAAAACTGGAAATCAAGCTCTGCCACATGTATATTGTGTTCGGCAGGGCATGGTGTTATGTTCTGCGGTGTTTTATAGGAAAATATCGTCCGTTACTAATCCAATAAAAGTCCCATAGGGGCGTCAACCCTTGCAGGTGACACCGAGCTTTTGGGAGAGCATGCTGATGTCAAAGAAAATCCTGGTTGCTGATGATAGTCAAACCATACAACGAGCTGTGGCTATTGCCCTTGAAGATGAAGATGTTGTTTTGATTGCTGTTACTGATCCCGCGCAAGTCCTTGCTCAAATTCAGGAAACTTCGCCCGATCTTGTCTTGCTGGATAACCGAATGAACCAAAATGGTGTGGACGATGGTTATGACATCGGTGCCCAGATCAAAGGGACTGCTCCAAATGTTCCTCTGGTCTTTTTGGCAGGTCTATCCTACGATTCGGAGAAAGGGGATGCTTTAGGTGCTGCCCTCGCAATAGGAAAGCCCTTTGAATCCAAAGGATTTTGCGAGAAGATAAAAAGCATTCTCGAAGGGGGTACCGCAGTGTCCTCCGAGATGGCTGCTCCAGCAGTCGATACTGCTTCACCTTCTGCGACTGTCGCCGCCGCTCCTGCCGCCAGCATTCTTCAAAGCCCACCACCGCGTGAAACAGCGGCTGTTCCAGCATTTCGACCAACGAACCCATCTGCCTTGCTGCCTGAAAGTGATGCCCCCTCTTCTACAGGACTCAATCCTCCGGCATTACCCACCGTGCCTCCGAGTTCTTTGTTACCTGCAGAAGAGCAGCACTTGCATAGCCCAGAACCGGCTCGTGATCCACTGGCTCCACCTCCGCTCCCCGGAGGGGCCACTCCTGCAGCAAGCCCAGGATCCTCCGGGGCATTAACACCACCACCCTTACCTGCTGCTGCTCTGGACGAGGCCCCTCAAACCATCGAGTACGCGACTCCATTGCAGTCTAGCTCCGGAGCTGAGTCTGCGCGACGTACTCCTCTCATTATCCCATCGCCCTCCAGCGAACCCGGCGACTTCCCCGTCAAAGAGTTGCTTCAACGTCCTGCCGCTTCGAGTCCCACACCCGAAAGTGAGCTGGAAATGGCAAGCCCTGAATATATCCAGCAGGCTTCCGAAACTCCGGATTTTGCGCTTGATCCAGAGAACGACTATCTGGCACGTGCTCTCAACGGCTCTCGGAAGTGGCGCAAACCAGCAGCTGCCGCTTCTTCTCCCGAAGCCTCCGCACAAATGGAGTATATTCGTCAACTCTCTTCTGAAGTGATTGAACGAATTGCCTGGGAGGTTGTTCCTGAGCTGGCCGAGATCATTGTCAAAGAAGCCTTGGCCAAACAGGGTCAATAACTACATACATTACCAAAAGTCGTGCAAAGCCTCTTCCCGATCGTGGGTCCAGTAGGACCTACAGCGAAACGAATGGGGAGGGGGGGATGCCAACGACCTGAGGTGGAGCACTCTCTTTCTGTCGAAATACCAAAGCTCAACTCCCCTTGTGCATGTGGCCGCTGCCCTCGTGCTGTGCAAGCTGCTTTCTTTCTGCGGAAATACCAAAGCTCAACCTCCCTTCCTCACATGGCTCACATCCAAAAGGAAAACTAACGATTATGAGTTGGAAAACTCGTGTTGTTCTCAGCGTGTTAACTGCCGGACTGGCTCTCTTCCTCGGCGGTATCGGCGGTTTTATGGGTCCCAAGATGCCCATTTGGACATGGTTTGGACTCACCACAACCATGGCTTTGCTGCTGTTACCCTGGAACACTGTTGTCTTCTCGCAGGAAGAGATGCTTCAGGAAATGAACGATCTGCGATCAGCCATCGATGAACTTGTCGAACTTCAACCAAAGTTACAGGAACTTCACGAAGAACTCGATGCTTGTGGCCCTCTCAAACAAGAAGAATTGCTCCAAGTGGCCGCCCGGTTTGAAGAATTAAAAACGATGCCCAAGGCAACACAACTCTCACTGCGCGAGATGTTGTTTGGTAACTATCGTCGCGCTCTTGTAGTACAACTCATCGCCATCGCCATCGCTGGCTTGGGGGGCTCGTTAATGGCTTACCAACTCGCTCTTTGGATGGGATAAGCTTTATGACCCAGTGTACTCCTTGTGAACTCGTTCTTTGGATGGGATAAGCTTCATGACTCAGCGAAGAGGCAGGGGGGCTTATGTGCCTTCCGCCTGAACTCGCTCTTTGGATGGGATAAGCTTCGTGACTCAGCGCCCCCCTTTTCAATTCGCCCTTTGGATGGGATAAGCTTCATGACTCAGCGCACCCTTTTTCAACTCGCTCTTTGGATGGGATAAGCTTCATGACTCAGCGCACCCCTTTTGACCTGGATCTCAATCACCCTTCTCTGATCTATTGGATCTCTCAATGGCTTGACGAGGATCTTCGCAGTGGTGATGTCACCTCTTGGTCCACCATTCCCGAACCCAAATCCGCAAACGCCATTTGCGTTGCCAAACAAGACTTGGTTGTCTGTGGCCTACCTGTGTTCTCACAGGTCTTTCATCAGGTCGATGCAGAAATTCAGGTAACATCTCTTGTGCCAGAAGGGGCATCTGTCTCCAAAGGTCAGGAGATCTTATCGATAAAAGGGGATATTCACAGTATCTTGGCAAGCGAACGATTGGGACTGAACTTACTTCAGCATCTCAGCGGCATCGCGACCCAGGCGCGTGCCTATGCCGATGCTGTCGCAGGAACAAAGGCTCGTGTGGTTGATACACGCAAAACTTTGCCAGGTCTGCGTTACCTCCAGCGGTATGCTGTTCGTGTGGGCGGTTGTCACAATCATCGGTACGATCTGGGTGCAGGTATCTTGATCAAAGAAAATCATATCCGAGGTGCTGGCTCGATCTCAGCCGCTGTTCAATCCGCCCAACAACACGCACCACACACCTTGCGTATCGAAGTGGGAGTCACCAACCTCACCGAAATGGAAGAAGCTATTACTGCCGGTGCTGATATCGTCATGCTCGACAATATGACTCCTACCCAAATCACAAAAGCCGTATCGCAAGCCCAAGGTCGCGCCATTCTCGAAGCCTCTGGCGGGATCACCCTCGACAATGTCCGTGACTACGCCAATACCGGCGTCGATGTGATCTCTGTCGGGGCCCTCACACACTCCATTCAAGCCGCTGATATTAGCTTGTTGGTTGTTCCTACTTGATCGATATCTGTTTGACTTTTCCAAAGGCTCCAGATGGGCGCATCCAAGGATGCTTTCCCTAGGTCCTACTTGATCGATATCCGTTTGACTTTTCCAAAGGTGGAGAGGGCGGGTTTTCCGAACTGTGGATCCCAGCCGATGACAAGGGTGGCGAATTGGCTGGGGTGAAGGAAGGTCTTGGCAGCGCGGGCAACATCTTTTACTGTGATCGAGAGAAGGTGCTTGCGGTAGGTTGTAAGGTAGTTTTTAGGGTAGCCAAAGTAATCGTAGGAAGCCTGACGATAGACGATCTGAGCGGGGGACTGGAACAGAAAGATAAATCGGTTGAGGAAAGTCTTGCGTGTGAGTTGAAGCTCTTGTGCGGAGATCTTGCCTGTCTTTTTCATGTCACGAAGGATCTTGAGCATGGTGTGTAAGGCTTTTCCTGTGGTCGGGGGGCGGGTCCCTGTATAAGCCACAAACAGACCGCGATCGGGGCCTTCGATAATCTGCGAACCTGCAAAATAGGCAAGCCCTCGCCGGGTACGGATCTCGGTCATCAGGCGACTGCCAAAGCCACCGCCACCAAGGATGTGGTTCATGATGCGTGCAGCTAGCCATTGTGGGTGGTGACGTCGTGGCCCAAGATGTCCCACCAGAATGATAGACTGAGGTATGGGGCGTCGTATCAATGCGATCACTGGCTTTGTCGTTTTGGGGAGCTTCTTTAACATGGGAAGCTTCACAGCTTTACCTGTCCAAGTCCCAAAGATCTTACGCAGCTTCACCATCATCTCTTTTGTACGGAAATCTCCGACGATAGCAAGCCTGATGTGTGTGGGGCGATAGTATTTGTTGTGGAAGGCAAACAGCTCCTTGCGTTGGATGGCTGCGATACTTTTGGGAGTTGGAAATTGCGCCCAGCGGCTGTTCTTTCCATAGACAAGACGTTTGAAGTGTCGGAGAGCCAAGCGAAAAGGGCTGTCGTTGCGACGGCGATGACGCTCTAACATCCGGGCCTTGTAAAGCTTGATCTTGCCTTTTGGAAAACGGGGATATCGCAACATACTGGCAAAGGCATGCAGCCCCCAATCGAGATCTCGACGATGCACAGACAGACTGGCTGAGCCATTTTCAGGTGCGATACTGCTGGACAAGCGGGCTCCACGAAAATCAAGCTCCTCATCCAGTTGATCTCCCGTGAAGTTGCCAAAACCACCTGTGCGCATAACTCGCCCTGCGAGTTCAGCCAGGCCCACTCTTCCAGGTGGATCGTACAGTCTTCCGGTTTTCACTAAAGCGTAGATGTCTACCAGTGGAAGTTCGCGGTCTTCGAGCAAATAGATGGTCATGCCATTGGCCATCTTTATCATCGTAGGTTGGGGGGGCACAAAATGCAGTGGTGCAAACTTCAGGTGTTTGGGATGCCGCCTCAATCCTTTGGGCAGCGGACGAATCACCGACGATACTGGGGCGATCTCTTCCATTTGCTTGCGAATGGCTGCAAGCAATGCCTGTCGCTTTTTTTTGAGCTTGCTGACTTGTTGTGTCGAAGGTCGGTGCTTCACCATCTTTTTCACCACACGAAGTGACGGGCGTACCATCTTTTTCACCACACGGGGTGACGGGCGTGTCGAGGCTCTTTGTGCATTCGGCCTTCGAATGATGCGACGTTTTGTCTGTGCTGCTGGCACTTTTTTCTCGACCTTCTTAAGAATGGCTACTGTTCGATTCGACGCTTTGAAATACAATCGCGCCACCTCCATGATCATCGTTGGAGTGACCTTGGACAGACGCTTGTTAAAGCGCGTTGCATATCGCCAATCCCCCAACAACAACTGGTAGTATGTTAGCTGTGCTGCGAGCCCTTGATTGGAGCGCAGGTTGCGCAAAAAATCGACCGACATATTGTTGCGAACTTTTTGTAGCTCTTTGGCTGTCACCGGCTCTTTCTTCAGCCGGTCCAACTCTCTGTAGATAACCTTCTCTATTTGTTGCGCTGTATTGGGAGAAATCGGTGTGGCAGACAGTGTAAAGAGATTGGGGAAGCGTGCTCCCGGAAGACTGGAAGCCCATATCGTTTGAGCCAGCCGTTTCTTCACTAACGCACGATACAGTCGTGAAGAGGGACCACGAGTCAGGATCGCTTCAATCACGTCAAAGACGTCATCATGAACGTGAGGTGCAGTGGGTTTGTGAAAGCCAATCATCAACTGAGAGCGCGTGTGAAACTCAACTGTAATACGGCGTTCTCCCTCTTGTTTGGGCTCCACGGTACGCACTGTCGGAGGAGTTGGTCCTTTGGGAATTAAACCAAAAGTGCGCTTTAAAAGCTTACGCGTGGCTGCGATATCGATATCTCCAACTATCGCACCGACCATATTCGATGGCCGGTAATACCGCTTAAACATGCTTTTTACTGCCGACAATGGAATCGTTGTGATATCACTCATCCAGCCCACTGTGGGGAATCGATAAGGATGTGCGACAAATGCCGCTGCGATGAACTTTTCATACATCCGACCAGAACCACGTGACATCGCCATGCGTCGTTCTTCTGCAACCACGGCTCGTTCACGATAATACTCGCGAAACACCGGCGCGATCAGACGGGAAGCCTCCTGGTGAGCCCATAACTCAAGCCGGTTCGCTGGCAGGTTTACAAAGTAACTGGTCATGTCTTTGCTTGTTGTAGCGTTCAGGCCCGTGCCACCATTCGATTGATAAATCCGAGTGAACTCATCTGTTTTGACCATCTTTTTATGGATGTCTTGCAGTTGCTTCAACTGTTTGCGTAACGCTGCAATCACTGGTGTGCTCTTGCCTTTACTGCGAACCAACGCCAGCGACAGTGCATCTCCCACTCGATTGAGTTTCTTTAACAGAGCCTGCTCTTTGACCCAGTTTTTCGGACCCACAACGGTGGTTCCTTTAAAGGCCATATGTTCGAAGATATGAGCGAGACCTGTATAGCCGATCTGCTCATCCACACCGCCCACTTTGACCCGAAGATACCCAGTAATTGTGGGAACTCCTTTACGACGAACCAACAAAAACGTCATGCCATTGCTAAGCTTGACCTCCACAACACGCTTGCGCAACTGCGCTCCTGCATCCAGGGTTGGGGCAGCATTTGTTGATGGAGTGATGAGTAAGAACATACCCAACAGGACAATCCATCCTATCAGGCTCTTGGGTCTCAGATTCAGGGCCATGAAAGCTTCCTTTCGTGTTGTAAGTAGGGGCTTTGAACGGTGCTTTTTATATCACATTGAAGTTTGTACCTGCAAACTCTAAACCAGGATGATGAAATGGGTGGGATCGTTGGTCCAGTACGGCATGAGAACGTCCGATGACGACTCATGACAACGAGGTGCAAATCATGACAGACAACATCATGAACTTGCGGTACGAGAACGTCCGATGACGACTCATGACAATCGCTGCTCCATATCTCAGGTCAAGTGGGTCTTGTGGTCCTTCTCTCTGAACACCAAGGTTCCTACCATATTAAGATGGCATAGAGAAGCTCTCTTGAAAGCGAGGGAAAAAAGAATGATCTATCGATGATCATTCTTTGATAAAGTACGTATGGCAGGAGGGGAAAGAGGAAAGCTTTGGGGTGTCTGGGGACTTCCTTGGTCGAAAGCAAAAGAGTTGAAGTTACGAAAAAAACCCCCTCATCCAGCACGTTAAGGAATAGGCTAAAAATCCAGGAAGCCCACCAACAGGGGGTCGCTAGATGTAGCGACCCCCCGACTCCCTTGACCTCTTGCTCATAAGCTCCTTCTATCGTAGAGTCGCTAGATGTAGCGACCCCCTTGCAGGATATCGTATCCTCACAAATTCTTTGAAAAGGGCTTGGTGAGGTCGCTAGATGTAGCGACCCGTCTCTAGATGTAGCGACCCCGGTCTTCTGATTCGAGACATAGAGGCCGCTAGATGTAGCGACCCGTCTCTAGATGTAACGACCCCTGTGTCGTGGAATAACCCAGCTTTAGGTGAGGTGAATAAGAAGTTCCAGCCGCCACCGACTCCTTTTGGGGAAGGTAAAAACCCAGGCGGCAAAGGGAAGTGGCAC
>JALTMC010000929.1 GCA_027005175.1 Myxococcales bacterium | reverse complement strand
CCCTCAATCCAAAAAAGCCAAAGACTCCATCGAAAAGGACCAGAGGAAACGTGGTGCTCCCCATCCCCTTTCACGCGGCGCTCCCCATCCCCTTCACAAGGTGTTCACACACAGGTCACAACGCAAAGACTCGTTTCGCATTCCGCCTCATCACATTGGCAAAATCAGCAGCAGAGAGTTCCTTCTGTAACAATTCCACCATTGGCTTGTAACGATCGTAATGGTTCATCCCAAAATAAGTAGCATCTGTTCCAAACATCACATACGGACTGCCAAGCTCTTTCACGGCTTTCACAACAGCCTTTGGATCAGCCTGCGCCGTCCCGAGATACAACAGCGCATTCTTCTTTTGTATTGCCTGCTTCACAACATCGATCGATGCCTGATGTTGTCCACCAAACCCCATGTGATAAAGAACCACAGGAACCTTCGGGAATCGCTGGGCTGCTTTGTAAATCCGCTCAGGAGATGAGTTGCTTCCAGGCCCTCCATTGTGAAAGACAGCCACCAGTTTATACTTCTCGCATAACTTCATATAACCGTCGATCTTACTGGAGTCAGCAGCAAATTGATTCATCTCTGGATGAAACTTCATGGCCACAAAGATCCTGCCTTTTGTGCCTGTTGTTAGCTTCATCTTCAGAAAAGGCTCAATCTTCTTGAGAGAGCCATCGTTGGGTCGAGTCCAGGCAATCCCACGCAACTGCTTTGGATAAGCCTTCACCGTGTCAACCGTTGCTTGATTCGCTTTTTGCTCATCCAAATTAAGCGTCGTTCCAATCAGGTTGGCCCCATCGATATTCGAAATCAACGCCAAAACCACACCAAATTTCTGAATATTTTTCATCAACGTAGGAGCACTTAAATCATACCCACGAAAGGTCCCAATGTGTGCATGAACATCGATGACCTGAAAGGCACTCCAAACTCCGGCGTTACCAGAAGGAGGAGCCTCTTGAACCACAGGATTCTCTCTGGGAGAGAGGTCCTCAGACACAGACCTCTCAGGCAATCGCGCGACATCATCTTTTGTAACATTTCGCTCAAGAGACGAGTTTCCACCATCGTCATTGCCCCTACGAACTGTGGCTTTTCCATCACTCGTAGAGTTCTGTCGAACCTGCGAACTCTGACAACCCACACATAACCCACACACAACCGAGACAACCAGTATCCAGTATTTCAACATAGGGCTTCCTTCTACAGTGAAGACACAAAACTCTTGACTTACAAGACACTACGGTCTTCACAGCATTGATGGATTTCAAGACTCGCAAGAAGAGCTGATTCAGTGACAACAAAGCATGAAACTCTAGTTTAGAAAGATGGTGGCTCTGAACCCGTTTTTTCTCGTGACCACAATGTGCGTTTCACCATCAACGCAAACACCTTGTCGAGTGCCTCTTGTACTTCAACAGATTCCAGAATCCCAAAGGCCTGCGAGATCGCCTCAAAGGTCGCCAGTCCACCTGTTCGAACCTCTCGCCGAAGTTTGTATTGGGTAAGACTTGGAGGCAAGATCACCTTTTCTGCTTGAGAGAGGCCAGGAATTCGCCGAGCCATCCGACGAGCCTGACCCCAGTTTCCGTCTGGCACAACCAACGTAACGGGACGAGGATCACGTACGATCCACTCTGGAGTTAACAACTCAGCCTCATCACAAGGAAACATCACCGCCACACGTCGCTCTGGTGTATGCAGATGAGTCAGATCCAAAGGTTCATCACGAACACCGTGAACATAGCGAGCGCTATTGGTCAAGGAAAGAAGTGCAAGTCGCCCTGTATTCGTCGTTTTCGTCACCTCTCGCCTGTGAAGAACCAGTGCGAGGTGAGTATCCAACACAAAAGAAGGTATCTCTGCACATAAACACAGTTCGAGATGCATCTGACACCGTTCACAACGCTCTGCACGCTTGGATCTTCTTCCCACATCACTCTCCATCGTTGGGTTCAGTCTCTATCATAGAAGGGAACGCCGAAAAAACGTCTACTCTTTCCACGTTGCGATGGAGCGAGTCAGCATCTTCAGGTAGCACTCCATTGAAAGACACCACACCTTCATACCTCTTCCCACCAAAGATGTAAAACAGAAAACAAGACTTCTCAAATACCTCTTCCCACCAAAGATGTAAAACAGAAAACAAGACTTCTCAAATAC
>JALTMC010000928.1 GCA_027005175.1 Myxococcales bacterium | reverse complement strand
CTTGTTTGTTGGCTGGCCCACGCTGTTTCGCCGAAAACAAGGAGAGCTTCCTATCGGCCTCACGCGAACCATCGCTTTCATCCCCATTGCCTATCTATTTTTTATTGCAACGTTTGAACAATGGCGCACCATGAATGGGTGGTCCTACGGCCCACGCTTTCTTACCCCGACCATGCTGTGCATGGCCTGTATCGCAGCTTTTGGATGGCACCACCTCGTTCGTTACCACCGCAACTGGCAGCGTCTGTTTGCCGGGCTCATGGTTGCCTCCGTGGTCATTACGACGGGGGTCACGATGATCTTTCCATCCCCCCCTGATCGATTGCGCAACCCCTTCAGCGAGATGGTTGTCCCTTTGCTCTTTCAAGGGTACTCTTCTCGCAATCTATTCATGTCATTGGGTCGTTATAGCCTGCTCGTGCTTGCGATTCTGATTCTGATCGTCTGCCTCTGGGTAGGACGCGGCGTGGTTGACCCTCTGTCAGGACGAAAGCGCCGGTGGAGTCTTCATATCGTACGCTGGAGCTGGCTGCTGATCGCAGTACTCTGGATCTTTGGAATGGGACGAGTGAAGATCCTCGACGCTGACTGGCAAAAACGTGTCATCAACTACTGTACCCGCAATATGGAAGGTATCGCACCTCACGAAGAAAACCCCTTCTTCAATGACCAAAAACAGGTCCGCTGAGAAGAAACTCTCAGGCTCCAGATAGACAGAATATAGAATGCAGAACACAGAAGATCTGAGGAGAGTTCGTTATGAATAAGATTTCATCGCGAATGCAGTTATTTTCACGACATGATGTGAGTGGGTTCTGGGCACTGTTCGCCGACAATCTGGCCAACATGGTGATTGTGAGTGGACTTTGTTTGTACGTGTTTCATATTCCACAATCCGTTGTATTTGGACGTATCCTTCCAGGCTTGGGTGTGGCTCTGCTGGTGGGGCTTTCTTTCTATGCTTGGCTAGCCATGCGGTTGAGTCGTCAAGAGCATCGAGATGACGTCACCGCCCTACCCTACGGGATCTCTACACCTGTGCTATTTATCTATCTTTTTGGTGTGATGATGCCTGTGTACCAGATGGGGATTAAGGCACACCTTAAGCCTTCGGAAGCAGGTATTACCGCGTGGAAAGTTGCCATCGCAGCAGCATTTTTGGGTGGGATTTTGGAGTCAAGCGGTGCGATTTTCGGACGTTGGCTCCAAAAAGTGACACCTCGCGCCGGGATGTTGGGCACGCTCGCAGGCATTGCGCTCGTGTATATCGCAGTAGTCCCTATGGCCGAGATTATCGAACACCCTCTGATCGGCTTCCCGGCCCTCGCCATCGTTGTGGTTGGCCTCATCGCTCGCTACCGTCTTCCCTGGGATATGCCTGCTGGCCTTGTCGCGATCCTGCTTGGTGTGGGAGTTGCCATCGCCAGTGGACAGATCACGTGGAGCAGCAAACCCCTCGACTCGATCGGGTTCTATGCCCCCATCCCTGTCGTTGGCGATCTCTGGGACGGCCTCTCTCTCTTGTTTGTAAAGTATCCCTTCCTACTGACAGTCGTCTTACCGATTGAGATCTACAATTTCATCGAAACAATGAACAATGTAGAAAGTGCCGAAGCTGCCGGAGATAAATATCCAGTCCGACTTTGTCAGGTCATGGACGGTATGGGAACCATGGGTGGTGCTTTGTTTGGCAGTCCCTTCCCCACAACGGTCTACATCGGACACCCTGCCTACAAAAGATTGGGAGCGCGTGCAGGATACGCCCTTGGTGTGGGTGTCGTCTTTTTCCTGATCTCCACATTTGGCCTGATGCATCTCTTGCATCACTGGATCCCTGTGGCTGCGGTGGCTCCCATCCTGGTTTTTGTGGGTTTGAGTGTCACCGCCCAAGCGTTTCGCTCGACCCCCAAAGCCCACGCCGCCGCAGTAGCCTTCGCCATGTTGCCACACGTTGCCGACATCCTGGTCCTGCGCATGAAAGGCGTACTCCGAGAAACCGGTAACTGGCTAGCCCCTATCGCCGCACAAACCAGCGCCAAAGCCCAGGCCCAAATTACCATGCTGCAACGCACGGAGTTTCCACCCGATCTTATCCAAAGCTTCCTTTCCAGAGGTTATATCCACTACAACGGTCAGGTCTTATTCTCCCGTGGAGCGATTC
>JALTMC010000927.1 GCA_027005175.1 Myxococcales bacterium | reverse complement strand
TGGCGTTGGAAATCCAAACGTATGAGTTTGCTTCACAGGCGACAGTTTTGGCAATGGAGTTGGGTTGGGTTTGTATGCCTGATGTTTGGAGGTTGTTTTGGACATATCCGCCTGACACGTCAGCAGTTGCAAGGCGCAGACCCCGAGACGGATCTCGCGGCAGCCCCTGTCATAAGGCGCTTGCGTAAAACGCCCTCTACAGCGATATCAGTGTTTGGTGTGCGACTTCTCGACACATTACAGCGAGCCCAAACGTTGTGGGGAAAGCCCACACGTATCATTAAGAAGCATTATTTTTGGGACAGCAAGGAAGGGCTCTCTTATTTCCGTGTGCTGGTCGGGCGCCAGACCTATGTTGCTCCTCGCAGTACCAAAGCTGGTGAGCGTTTGGTGATTCGTCAGATTGATGTCTTTTCTCCCTATCGTGTGAAGATGCATCCACGCAATCACGAGCTATTCGACCCCAAGCGAATCGAGTCGGACTCCTGGCGACAGAAGATCTTTGGCTCAACCGGAATTAAAAAAAAGAGAGCATTGGACACCCGTTTCATTTATACCAAATGGGGATACCAACTTTTGTTGTTATCCAAACTACTCCCTCTCCAGCGTAAAGTTACGACTGTATTTACTCTCTATCTCAACCGAAAAGCCATGGCACAACACCAGGTTGTTCGGATTCCCTGAACAACAATCTGTATATGAGAAAGACCAAAGATGAGAATCGTAATCGCCTCTGCGCTGGATAAGTTCAACAGTGTTACCCGTTTGTGGGAAACCATACGTTACCTCACCAGCCAATCCCACGAGTGGCATGTGGTGGGCTCGGGTAAAGCTTTTGAAGCAGTGGAAAAGCAATACCCCGACAGTTTTGGCGTGAACTATCCCCGAGATGCTGAAACAGAAGCCGAGCGAGAGCAGTTGCTCTGGCAATACAATAGCGATCTTGAAGCGAAACTTCAGCGTTTTCGGCCACATGTGATGTTGTTGGATGGCGAATACTTTGCTTCGCAGGTCGCACAAAAGTTGAAGATCCCTATTCTCTCCATTGACCCACAACATCTCTTTCATTTTGCTCGCTTTGACATCACAATTCCTCCCACTCAGTTCGCTCAACTGATGGAAGTCAAAGAGTCCGTCAAGCAGATCCCCTATCGGGCCAGTCATTACTTGATGCCAAACTTTATTCAAGCACCAATACGCTCAAAACGTGCAATGCTGACACAGCCAGTGCTGCCTCAAGACACTCTGAACAGTGAACCCACTCGCGGCGACAAGATGCTCGCTTTTGCTTGGCCTAGTTTGCAAGAAGATCTAGCTCTGTTCTCCCTTGTAGAGCAACCCGTTCTCGCTCATATCCCCTTGCGAAAACAACGTCAGAAACGGGAACGTGTTTTATTCGAACGCGAGGTCAGTGGTAGTGAAGGACAACTGCTGCGCCGACGAAAAGAACGATTACCTCAGGAACTTGCTCCAGCAGAACTCGATTTGCAGTTGCCCCCCTCTACCCGGCATGTCACTTACAAGATCGCAGGACACGAGTCTTGGTCAAAGGATCTCGTGGATGCACGTGCCGTGCTTATTGATGGAAATCCTGTCACCATCGCTGAGGCTATCGCCCTCAAAAAGCCAATGCTGGTGATTCCAAAACCCGACGATTTCCCCCAGTGGTGTTTTGGTCAGTATGTTGAACATATGGGACTTGGCGAATATCACCCACACCTGACACGCGCCGCTTTGGAAGGATTTCTTAACCGACAAGACCGCTACCTCGACAAACTGACAAGCTACCAATCCCAATCTCCCACCTTCTTCGAAGGACTTGACCAAGCGTTACCCCAATTCCAGACGCCACATCAACGCAAACCTCATCGGACACCTCTACAACGCAAATCTGTAGCAGGCAACCGTCCCAGCACCGATGAATCTAACGAGCCAGAGTAAACCTACCCCATGTTGGTGTAGGTTCAAATCCCTTTGAACCAGTCCCAGCACCGATGAATCCAACGAGCCAAAGTAAAGCTACCCATCACTATGTCCAGACTTGATTTGTAGTGGGATGGAGCAAGGAAGTAAAGCAAAACGTAGGAATGTTGGTCATAAGAAAGCGAAACCTCTACGAATACGTCACACTCAAAAATTGACGTTCTCCCCCTACAGATGGATG
>JALTMC010000926.1 GCA_027005175.1 Myxococcales bacterium | reverse complement strand
TTGCGGGTATAGAAACCTGTTTGGAAGAAACACAATCTGTGCACAAAGATGAAATGAAGTCTCTCCTGACTTTGAAATTCCAGTCTCTAAAAAAGCTCAAGATGTTATAACTCGCGGAATAGTTCTGAGTCAAGTACGTGTTCTTGTAGAGCATGCCATTGGTGGAATGAAGAGGTTTCAGATTCTGGTTCAAGCTTTTCGAAATCGGAAGGACAACTTTGTTGATGAAGTTGTGGGATTCGCTGCAGGGTTGTGGAATTTCTTATCGACATAGGCCGTACAGCGAATGTACCTGCTCTCATGTACATTTGTAGCGAGGTTTTGGGAAGAGGCAATAGAGACATAATACACTCTATCATTGTCAGAAAAGAACCGCCAATGAACGCCTATAGGCGCAAAGAAATGAAGCGATATTCTTTTTGCCTATATGTGTTCATATGCGTCTATTCGCGGTTCTTCTTCTCAAAGGAAACTTTCGTTGCCTATCTCTGAGTTACTATTTTCATAGCATTCACAGTACAGCCTAAAAGTACTAGCTTTGGTTTCTAAGCTGTTCTGCATTTCTATATCTACAAAAGACAATTTTTGAGCCATAGGATTGTGTTTTATAGCATTGATGATGCTATCAGTGACAAATCTCATCCAACCGACAAGAGATATCAGAAAAAGAACTATTTGCTGCAAGACATACTAGATTCAGAGGAAACCATTTAGAATTATTGAGCTAGGCAGTGATTCTAGTCTCTCCACATGTAGATGATTTGTATTGATTTTTTATTACGACACGTCTTTAATATCTTCAAGAGCAGCGAAGAGCCGATATGAGTAGAGAGTTGTAATGGATACAGTTAGTCCTTCTGGATACCAATGTGATTTCGTACCTTCTCAAAGGTGATAGCAGAGCAGATGCTTATGCTGAGCTTATTGCAGGTAAGAGGCTTGCAATCTCTTTTATGACGATTGCGGAACTGTTTCAATGGGCTGGAATAAGAGAGTGGGGAGAACATCGTAAGGCTCAATTAGAGAAGTCTTTATTGGACTATCTGATGTTACCTTATGATTTTGAGCTGTGTAAATGGTGGGGACAAGTGCGAACAGAGTGTCAGTCAAAAGGTCGCCGAATATCACCTCAAGATGCTTGGATTGCAACTGCGACAGATCTTCATTATGAGCTGCCACTTGTTACTCATAATGTTACTGATTTTGAAGCAATTGAAAATCTTACAATCTTAACTATTTCTTAGCTAAAACAGGGCTCGAAGTTCTCTGGATTCTCCAAAGTTGTGTTGGCTGGACTCTGCTGCCCAGCTTGTAAGTGGAGGTCTCTGATGTTGGTGGAGTGTCAGGGAAAACGGTATCTGTCTATCAGCAAAGATTTAGATGTGCTTGAAATCGAAACAGATAGCGGTTATTCTGTTTGTGGGTATGGGGTTACTCCTTCCACAACATTTTCAATGTGATCGAGGTAATATGATGAGAGACTTAACAATACCAGCGACTGTTCTTGAGTCAACTCACATGACATCGCAGGAGTTGTTGCAAGAAATATCTATCATGCTGTTTGAAAAGGAAAAGTTGTCGTTAGGAGAGGCGTGTGAACTCGCCGAATTGACCCATCTTCAATTTCAGCATTTGCTGGCTAGCCGTAATCTTTCTATTCATTATGATGTGGATGAATTTGAAGATGATATCAATACTCTCAAGAAGTTAGGTAGACTATGATTGTTGTGAGTGATTCTTCTCCAATTATTTCACTTTCAATGATTGGTCAGTTAGAGTTGTTGAGAGAGTTGTACCAAGAGATCATTTTGCCTCAAGCTGTTTACCAAGAAATTGTAGAAGAAGGCCGTCATCGTCCCGGATTTTCAGAGGTATTAGAAGCGGATTGGATTATCACCAGATCTATTTCCAGCGAAAGTTTGTCAAAAGTGCTTGCATTGAACTTGGGTAAAGGTGAAGCTGAAGCGATTACCTTGGCTTCCGACGTACACGCCGAGCTTCTATTGATGGATGAACGGAAAGGCCGGAGAGTTGCTTTCAAACTTGGGATCGATGTAGTTGGTATACTAGGCGTTCTTGTCGAGGCAAAACATAAAAGTCTGATAACGCTCATTAAACCTATGCTTGACGAGCTATTGCATGAAGCAGGGTTCCGGATGAGCCAAACCCTCTATGACAAAGTCCTTGAAACAGTTGGTGAAACCAGTTAGTCTTTTTCTATGTTTAGATTGTCGAAGACAAATCTCGGAATCTGTTCATCACGATCCGCAGAATCTGATCGAATACGGCCAGCAACGTCAACAGCGTTTGGTGAGGTGGCAGACTGACAAGTTTATACCACGAGATAAAAATGCTGTGTAACTTGAGGCCGTTATTCCGGCTATACAGATTTGAATCTGGAGAATAACCGCATGAACTTATCACAGCCCAACAAATCACCGCACCAGACGCCAGTCTCGTAAATCAACCGATTACCCGTGAGGTTAGTTGTCTTAAGGCGGCTACTCGAAACAGGCTGGCACAGGTGGATTCAAACTGCTTGGTCATGGAAGTCGCAGAACAACCGTCATTTACACTCACCTGACCAGCATGATTGAGGACTAACTTAATACTCTTACGGAAAGCTGACGGCCTGTAAAAGAAATGGACATAGCGAAACCTCCTGTATATCCGTGGGGCTGAACAGGTGAGAAATGTTGTCAATATAGGCAAGGCTTGTGATGAGGTCAAACATAAAAGCTCTTGTTGTCGAACCTTGCTGTCTTTTCGTTGTGGCCATGTCTGTGGAGTCGTTGGATATACCTGGGCCAATGATCGGACTGCCTCGGATGATGCAGGTATTGTGAGACGGTTTTCTTTTTACGGGATATTGTAAGGGGGATAGGGGAGGGCAAGTTTGACTTGAAAGATATTGTAGAAGTATTTGGCTGTCCAGTACAAACCCGTGGTTTGGTTATGAGATGTATCGGTTCGGAAGTCTTTGTACCAGGAATGTACAATCCTGCGTGCCCGTTGCTCTCGGCTGTGTAGCTTCTTCCAGTTTATCGTTGACTCCCACATCTCATAAGGTACCACTCCTTCTTTGGAGGGCTTGGAGTCTTTTGATAGAAACCCACCATCCTGGTAGTTATCCCATTCTTTCACGTCGTCAGCATACTTATAATAAAACTGATAAAAATCCTGAGAGGTTCCAAAGAACCCTCCACTCTTCAGCAGTCTCTTGTGGGGAGGTGACTTTTTCTTGAAAAATTGGGCCATGCTTTGGTCGATATAATATCGCTTTCCACGGTAGTCAAAATAGGCCAACATATGAAAGGGGAGAGGCTGAAATAGGTGGGCGTCCACGTTGATGGATGCCAAGTAAGCTGTGGTATAGGCAGCACCGACATGACAGTAGCTCTCATCCAGTTTAAATCCCCACTTTTCCATTCTTCCTACAACACCGCGTAAATGGTTCGCCAGCTTCTTTAGCAAATCCTTGGATGAAGTTTGTGTTTGTTGCTGCTTTCTTTGGGAACGGTGAACCCGTGCTGTGGTTTGTTTCGAGCGGTTGCCGAGCTTGTTTTTTTCATCGGAGCGATGGGGTGATATGCTCTTCTTCACAACGACCTTTTTTGAACTAGCAGAGGCCGATGTTGCCAGCAAATATCCTAGACTCATGATGATGAATCGTGTCTGTCTTCTCTTCGCTGTAGCAGGGGGTCGATGACTTTTCAACTGGAAACTCCAGGACAATAGAAAGGCTATTGTCGGTTCGTTGTATTTAAGTTATCTGATGCCTTGACTTCGTTTGGCTTTTTTCTGCTTGGATAGGAGCTGTCTGCGCTTTTTCTTCCAGCGAATCTGTGCCTTCTTCCTTCGTTGTTTGATCCGCTTAAAGCGTCTTTGCCTTGCTCGCTGCCTCCTTCTTTTTCTCTTCTGAATACGCTGCCTCTTATGGAGCCTTTGGAGGATGCGCCTTTTGCGTATCCAGGCTTTTTTCTGGGCTTGTTGATGCTTCTGCTTCTTCTGTCGTAGACGCTTTCGCAGCCTACGTTTCTTTGCCTTTTGAAGCAGTGCTTTTTTCCTTTTTAACTTAATGGCTCTCTGACGCTTTCGGGCTTTGGCCTTTCTCTGGGCTTGTTTTGCTGCGTTTTGTTTGTATTTTTTTATAAATCTTCTGCGCTTGGCACTGCTTTGTATGACTTTCGCTTTTCTTTGTTTGTTCGTCCTTTGCTTTAACCGGATCTTGGTCTTGTGTATTCGTTGCTTGCGATTGCGCTTGTGTATTCGTTGCTTGTGCATTCGCTTGAGCATGTTTTGCTTGCGCTTATTTTTTCGCGCACGTTGTTTTTGCTTTCGCAGGCGGGCGCGTCGTATGTATTTTATCTTTTGTTGCCTGATTCTCATCTTGGTCTTTTGCAAGCGCTGACTTAGACTTTGGTACTTCTCTTGCTTGGTACGTTTTTGCTTGGCTCTTCGAAGTCACAGTCGCAGCCTCTTCTGTGTTCTTTGTCTTCTGTTTTTTCGGCGTAGTGCTTTCTTTCGAGCACGTTGCTTTGCCTTCTTCAGCAGGAAGACTCTTCTTCGTTTCTTTTCCGCGCTTTGCTTAAGCTTACGTTGGGCCTTTCGGTGAGATAACTTCTTGGCTTGCTGTCTTGCGATTTTGACTTGGGTTTGCTTTTTCTTCTTTTCCAATCTTTTTGCTTTGTATCGACTTTGTTTCTTCTCCCGCTGTCGTTTGTGTTTTGCCTCTCTTTGTCGCCGACGTAGTTCCTTGAGTTTGGCTACTTGTTTTGCCAAACTTTGTTTGCGTTGCTTGTAACGTTGTTGATACAGCTTCTTCTTGAGCTTTTGACGCTTTCTTGCGCGGGAAAACTGTGACTTCCTTTTTTGTTGCCGACGCTTTGCCGCTTTCCATTTTTTCTTTGCGAGGCGTTGTCGGGTCTTGCGAATAACGATCTTGGTCTTCTTTTGAGTCTTTGCTTTCTTTTGAGCCTTTGCTTTTTTGTGAGCCTTTGCTTTCTTTTGAGCCTTTGCTTTTTTGTGCTTGGGCGTTGCTTGATGAACAACTTTCTTTGGTGTTTGAGCTTGAAGACTTGAGGGACCTATTGTTAAAAAGGAAGAGATGAGGGTGCAAAACAAGGCTCGTCTCATAAGATTACTCCTTTTGGTTGCTATGACGGGTTTCTTACAGTGTTTGAATAAAAATAAACTATCGTCTAGATATTGTTGTGAAAAGAAATGGACATAACCATGAATTGCCTCCTTCGGTGTGCAAGTTTGCGATGACAAATGTACTGCAAGTTTGGTTCGAACCATAGATTGACACAGGTTCAGAATGGGGCTTGAACCCCCACTCTGAGGAAGAAAAAACCGACTGAAGTCGGCTCAATCCTTTCGTTTTTTCTGAAGGGCAAAGTGTTTTGAGTGCCCTAAGGGGGTAGTTTCGAGATCCTCAGAGTGGGGTTCAGCCCCAGGGATATACAGTTGATTTCGCAATGTCCATTTTCGCAATGTCCATTTGTTTTACAGGCTGTCAGGTCCTCGTATGAGTTAAAAGAAGAGGAAGGGTTACGAGGGGGGACAAGAGCCTCTTTTTATTGTTTTGCGCACTCCCTTTTTATCCCAGTGTTGTTCTTGTTGGCAAGGAGTCCCTTTGTGCCATGGTATGACACTGCGTTTCTTTCCATTGGCGTACCATGTGGTCCATAGCCCGTGTCGTTTTCCTCCTTGCCAGGAGCCTCTTGAGCGCATCACTCCATTCTTATACCACGTCAGCCAGAGGCCTTGGGGTGCGTCTGCCTGCCAACTTCCTTTTGACTTGGGCCTGGCGTTGGGCCACCACGTACGGCTGAGGTCTTCTTGGTGGTTGTCTGCGAAGTGATAGATCGCCTGTTTGTTTCCATTGGGATACCAAAATGTCCAGTGTCCGACTTTCTTGTCCATGTAGTATCGTTTGCGAAAGCGAGGGCGACCGGAAAGGTACCACGCTCGAAAGGTGTTGTGTTTTTTATTCTTGCGCCAAACACCTTCTTCCTTTTTTTTACCATTGGGGTACCACAGGGTCCACTTGCCATGTTTTTTCCCCAAGACAAGGTGGACCTTGGCTCGAAGATTTCCGTTGGAGTACCATGTTCTCGACACTCCATGCTGCTTGCCTTTTTTGTACGAGTACTGGGCTTTTGGTTTGCCGTTCTCCCACCACGTTGTCCATATCCCATGTGGCTCACTTCCAATCCAGTTGTCCTGCGATTTGAGTCGGCCATCTTTTCTCCAATGATACCATCTCCCCTCTAGCTCTCCTTCCTTCCAAAGCCCCTCATCTTTTTTCTGACCATTGTTCCACCAGTGGGTCCAGATCCCTGTTGTCATCCCTCCCAGAAATTTCCCCTGAGAGCGCAACTTCCCATTCGGGTGCCAGGTCTGTTGCAACCCTTCTGGCTTATTCTTTTGGAATCTTGTTTTCGAGCGTATGCTGCCATTGGGATGCCATTGTATCCAGGTCCCCACTTTATGATTGGATGCATAGAAAGCTCTGAGGATGAGCCTACCGTTAGGGTGCCAGATCTTTTTTTCTCCATCTAATTTCCCGAAAAACGAGTGCAGTTGGGAGTGTTGTTTTCCGTTGGGGAACCATGTGCGTTCGATTCCGTGTTTTTGTCCGTCGATATAGTGGATGGAGGATTGTAAGGTTCCATTCCGATACCATGTTTGTTGCAATCCATGGGGTTGTCCGTGAAACCAGTTGCTTGTTTCTTTCAGCACTCCGTTGGGCCACCAGTTGCGCCAGAGCCCGTGGGGCTCTCCGTTTACGTGGACTAGCTCTTCTTTCATCTTTCCCGAAAGATACCAGGTTGTCCATTTCCCATGGGTGGTTCCATGATGCCAATGACCGATGGTTTTAAGCCTTCCATTTTTGTGCCAAGAGACAAAGCGTCCGTGGAGCTTGCCGTTGACGTATTGAAGCTCTTTTGTCCTTCGCCCTTGTGGGCCCCAATGTCGCCAGAGTCCATGCTTTTTTCCATTGAACCAATGATTGATCTCTCGGAGCTTGCCGTTTTTATACCTCATCGACCAGCTTCCGTGTGGCTTTCCCAATCGCCAGCGCTTGCGAGATCTTTGTTTACCATTGGGCCAACATGTCAGCTGAATTCCATCACGCAGTCCATGCCGCTTTCCTGCCTTTTTTTCAATGCAAGGTGTCGATGGGCGAGATGATGCTGTTTGTGCTTCTCCCAACAAAGGAAAGAAGAAGAGCACGGATAAAATCAATACAAGGTTACATCGATGGGGATGGATGGGGATAGACAACTTGCGCCTCACACTCTTCTGTGGATCGATAGGGTGCTTCATCATGGAAAAACCTCTTGGATGATACTGTCTTTTTCAGGGAAATCAAGCCGCTTTGCTCATTCCTTGGAACATCTTTTTCAGGGAGAACAAGCTGTTTTGCTCGTTCCTTGGGACATCTTTTTCGGGGAAATCAAGCTGCGTCGATTCTTCCATGGGAGGGGATTCATCGTCTTTCATCGTTGGCTACGTCTTGTATTCTTTTTTTCTTTCTGCTAGCTACTCATCCTTTTGCGAAACACATGATAGGGTCTCGTGTTTAAGATAGTGAACTTTTTTGGAAAGAGGATCTTGTGTCATGATTTCCAGGTCTCATCGAATTTTGCCTCTTGTCATGGTCTTGCTTGGCTGGCTTTGGTTGTGGCAAAATGTGGGCTGCTCTACGACGGTATGCCATGAAAATTCGGATTGTGAGTCGTACCAAGTGTGTTTGAGAGGAGAGTGCTCCGGCGCGAAATCGACGCAGGAGAGCGCACCTTCCGAGTCTGTCTCAGACGATGCTGGGGCTCGCAGCAAGTGCCCGTCCCGATGCAGTAAGGATCTCGATTGTATCTTCTGTGGCACACGACGAACTTGTGAAGTTCGATCCAAGACCTGTTTGGATGCAAGGCAGATCTGTCCAGAGATCTGCAACAGTGATGTGGATTGTCAACGAACTGGATGTATGGAAAAACAAGCTTGTAATTTGGTGTCTGGGAAGTGCTTTCAGCGGTTTCCTGTGTGTCCTGCCTCCTGTAAGTCTGATGCTGACTGTCAATCAGGGGGCTGTGGGAAGAGAACACAGTGTAGCTCTCGATTTCGTGCCTGTGTCGATCCTGCTATCGCCAACTGTCCATTTGCTTGTCGTACCGATGCGGAGTGCGCCAAAGATTGTGGAGTGCGTAATCGTTGCAGTATTACAAGCCCATTTGGGCAGGCAGGCGTATGTCGAACGTTGGGTTCAGGCCAATGCCCTGCTTCTTGCCGAACGACCGCCAATTGCTTTGTTCAAAAGTGCGGTGATAAGGTCTTCTGCAATTATGCAACCAACAAGTGCGTTGCCAAGGGGGAAGCCTGTCCCATGCTTTGTCTGCGAGACATAGACTGTTCAAAGCATTGTGGCACCCGCACTTACTGCTATCAATCTCTGCCTGGAGCAAGCCGTTATTGTCGAACTCCCACGACGCGTAAAACTTGTCCTGCGAGTTGTCGAACTTCGTATGATTGCAAGGCAAAGGCATGCGGGGACAAGGTCTTCTGTAACTACCACACCCGAAAGTGTGTTTCAGCCAACGACGCCTGCCCTGGAGTTTGCAAGAGAAACGCAGATTGCGTGGCCAGCAAATGTGGAACTCTGACAACGTGTCGAAGAACCCGCTGTGTCAGTCGATAAGTCTCTCCTCTTTTCTTGTGATACTCTTTTTCCCCTTAACATGAT
>JALTMC010000925.1 GCA_027005175.1 Myxococcales bacterium | reverse complement strand
ATTCAAGCGCGACATGCCAATCGCCTTGATTCTCTCCATTTTCATCGATCATTTGTCCATCAATTGTTATTTCCCAAACGCCTGAGTTTTGGGGAAATTCATCTGAATCCCAAAAGATGAAGAAATCGATCCCCTTCCCATGTTCATGCAGCCAATCCATTGGGGTTTCGTAGCTTTTGTACTTCATTGTCCAATACCTTTTTCGCGTCTTGTATGGTTGGATCTTGCGAGTCGAACAGCATCATATATCCCCACAAAGTTTGCCGATTCCATTTGTTGGGATCGCGCTTGAATCGCTCAGTTAGCTCGTCGAGATAGCTATCCATCGTTCCGCTCCAAATCGTATAGATCCGCTTCAATGTTTTTGCGATCCAAGCAATGGAGTTGAGAATCTTCCATCCAGTAGCGATATCCATCGCTATGCTCCCATTCACTTTCTGCGAGCAACTCCTTTGCTTCCGAACTCATTGCAGAAAGTTTGTTCAAATGCTCTGTGATGAACTCCTCAAGCAATGCCTGCTGCTTATCAATCTTCTCTTGCATCTCTCTCAGAATTGGTAACTCTCTCCTGATTTCGCGTAGCGCTTTGATTCGCCGCTTTACTGCAAGACCGAGCAACACTTTGCCTTTGCTCTCGTAGTAGTGCATTGCAGTTTTCTCAACAGTGAAACTAGATCGTCTTGACATATCTGTGTAACTTCCTACTGCTTCTTGTGCGTCGAAAAGTGCCTCTGATTCGATATCCATAACATCTCCCTTTTCACACTGCGTGGATCAACTTGGTCCTGACCTGATTTAGCTCAGGCGATAAAACCAATTATCAGGATCATTGATCGCTCCTCGGATACCAGAGAACTGACAGTGATGCAGCCAGCTTGCTTGGAGTTGCTCCATCTCTTCTCTGTCGGCATTGCGTCGAGCTGTCGTGTAGAGTCGTTGTCTGCGGGTCAGCTCTCGCCAGAACAGCTCTCTTCTTCTTTCCTCCTCTGGGAGTGCGTTGATGCGAGTCAGCTCCTGTTGGTCAGCTCTCTTCTTGAGGGAACTGAGGATGGGAGTAATGATGAGTGCTGTGATTGCGGTTCCGATGATTGCTGTGATTGCGATACTCATGACTTTCTTCTCCAAAAAAAGATGTTTGTAAGACATTGGGCGGGGTTTCTCGTTTGTTTTCCCCGCCGCGTCTCAGTAATTTCGACAGTTTTTTCGCTGTCTGAGTGGGTCTCGCGCTTACCGGTGAGAGGTATTCAAAGCCGCTTGGCTCTAGGAGTTTCTCTCTTATCTGAAAAGTTATTAGATTTTCTACATAACCTGTTCAGACTTTTTGAGGAGGCTTCAGAATAGTTTTACTTAAATGCATCTAACATCTTGAAAGTATTTGACAAAGCTTGTAGTGCCGTGTACGCTTCCTCTATCCACTGTGATCATTTTTTCGTGATCATGCGTGGTCCGTGTCTACTTCTATAGTTTACAAATAGTAACCAAGCATGTCAAGCACAAGTTTACTATATTGCAACTTTTTTTCTAGGTGCAGTTATGCAAAACACAGAAAACAACATTGATTACAGAGAGTTAATTAGGATCTATGTGTCTCTAGATAAGAAGAGGAGGGATGAGGTTATTGGCTTGATTTGTTGTCCATGTTGTCCATCGCCAGAACTGCACGATACGCTATCTCCCGTCGATCGGGAGGAAGGCGAGCAAAGAGCTTCAAAAACTCATCGGCCTCCTCGATCATCTCGGTAGGGATGTCTGGATATAATAACAAAGCAAGCGGCCTATCGAGGGCCTCTGCTATTTTCGTTGCAGCCTTGAAGCTAAATCCAATGTCATCATTTTCTACTCTGCTTATATAAGGCTTTGATAAGCCGGAAGCTTCGCCCAGTTCCTTTTGAGTCCAGCCTCGCTCTTTGCGAAGCTGTCTAACTTTTTTTCCGAAAGTTGGCATCAAGTATTCCCTTTGTAAAATCAATACCATAGACACCTCACCAGTTTACAAATAGTAAGCAAAAAGAGCAAGAAAGTTTACTCTGCGTAATTTTACCCTTGACAGAACAATTGCTTATTTGTAAACATGGGGTTTAAGTATGGAGGAAGTCAATGCGACTCGACAAATATTTCAGCCTACCCGATGCAAAAACGCAGACCCAGGTTGCCAAGGAGATAGGGAAGGCTCGCAGTTATGTGAGCCGTGTGAAAATAGGATCTTTGACCCCGAGCCTGATTGTGGCCTCGAGAATCAGTCAGGCCACAGGAGGCTTGGTTTCCTTAGAAGATCTAATCCCAGAAGACAAAAAAGTGGAACCTAAGGAGTTCACCGACCTTTTTGAACAGATTTAGTCTTCTTGTAGTAAAGACCGGATTGATGAGCCTGTTCGAGCTTTCCCATATACTGATACAGGACATATCCAGTGGGAGTTGCAAAGCAGTTTTGATATTTCGCCACATATGCCCCAACCTGAGCAATAAAAGCCTTAGCTTGACTGCGTTTACCGGAAAGAATGGAATTGCGCAAGACTTGAGCATTCTTTCGAAACACAAAGAGTGTAGCCTTGCACTTAGCCCTTTCCTTTTATGCAAATACTCTCTAGATACCCAACAATGTGTTGGTATGTCCAACACTTTGGTAAATCTTTTGGACAATCTTTATCAACGATACATCGCTGTTTGGTGCAGGCCCAACTATCAGTTTTTGTCTGACGACAACGATTGGGCTTGTTCCCATATATCTTTGGCGGACAGTCCCAATCAGTATTGCACATGTGCTCCTCTCCCAACCATGAATTGGGGACACATGTATTTTCCCAATATTTGCCAACGCATCCTTTTAGAACAATCCCTCTCATGCAGCAAACTTTACCACTTCCACAATAACCTTTTGACTTCTTTCCGCAGGGCTCGCCT
Organism: Myxococcales bacterium; assembly: GCA_027005175.1. Classification (GTDB taxonomy): domain Bacteria; phylum Myxococcota_C; class UBA6777; order UBA6777; family UBA6777; genus M3003. Next base: position 5,851 of record JALTMC010000925.1, on the reverse strand, counting down.
TTTGGATAGATTTGATCTTCCCACCCCCCAGAACTCTTTGCTTCGCCGCTTTGACCTCCGTCTAGTTCAGCGAGTTTCTCGTCGTTGGTCTCAGGTGGGCTGCACCCGCTTATCCAAAGCAATGCAGCCATGGTCATCAACACGACTCTCATATCGTCTCAACTCCTTCGTTGTTGGGGCTAACCTTGGCAGGCACAGCCGCCTACCGTGCTGCATCTCTTTGAGTAAGAGATGCAGCTACTTCCACATGCCCGTGACTTCTTGCAGACCTTGCAGCAATAGTTGCTGCCTGTCTTGCTACTACTGCAAGCTCCAAAAGTCATGGCGAGCAACACAGCAGCCAAAAATAAAACTCTCATTTTCTACTCCTTTGTCATTTTTAGGGGAATTGGCACCGTCCATCATGGCAAAGGAGCCATCTCTTCGCAAGCCCCGAGGTCTGCTCACCTTCACGGGCGGGCAACAGGCAGCGAGCAAGCCCAGCTACCCTATGCAACAGAGGCCGCTCGCTGCCACCCATCTCTTAGGTTTTGCTCCAAATCGAATACACAAATGCTGTGGACCGAATGTTACGGGAAGCAAAGCCTTTTTTATCTTACTCGAAAGAAGTTTAATGAGCGCTATTGAAACCACACAACGCCCAAAAGCATTGTCTTTCAGGGCGCACAATATCCCACAAGCCATCAAGGATCTTGATCAATGGGTGCTGTGGCGATATGACTCAGTACCAGACAAGAAGGGTGGCACCAAATGGTCAAAAGTCCCCTACACTCCATGGGGACAACGGGCAAGTTGTAATAATCCATCCACATGGATGCCGTTTGAGCAAGTCTACCAAGCTTACCGACAAGGCGGCTTTGATGGTTGCAGTTTGGCACTCGCACCAGGTGATGGCCTAGTTGGTATCGACTTGGATAAATGCATCAACGATGCATCACTGACTCCTGATGCTGAACAAATCGTCAACAGCTTTGCCACCACTTACGTAGAATACAGTCCAAGCGGCAAAGGTATTCGGGCCTTCTGCTACGGAGTGCCTGGCAGAACTGGCAAAGGTGGAGAAGGTAATTGGATCGAAGTGTACGATCACACTAGTCCTCGTTTCCTCACTGTCACAGGGCATACTTTCTTCGAACGAAGTAACCAAATTGATGGAGTTCAAGATGCTCTGGATTTTATCCATGAGAAATTCATGTTTGACAAAGAGCCAGAGCAACCGGCCAGGTCACCCCAACCTGTGGACCTTGACGATCGGGAGCTGCTCGACAAAGCGCGTGATGCTTCAAACGGTGACAAGTTTCGTCGGCTTTATGATCACGGTGATACTTCCGACTATAGCGGCGACCATAGCAGCGCAGATATGGCTCTCTGCAAGATGCTGGCCTTTTGGACAGGCTGTGATTACAACCGCATGGATCGACTCTTTCGAGCATCTGGTTTGTATCGCAAAAAATGGGACCGCGCCGATTACCGTGAAGGAACATTAAGCAAAGCAATCTCTCAATGTTCGGAGATGTATGAGCCGGGAAAGCCTCAAAGCGTTGCAGTCGTCCCAAGCGAATCTCGCGATATTCCAACAGGTCGTGAAGACTGGCAAAAGGATATCGAGAGACTTGGGGCTAACGATGAAGGCAACGCACGAACCGTTGATCTGCTTTATGGCGGCCAGTTTTGCTATACAGATACCTATGGATGGTTGCACTACAACGGTAGATATTGGAGGACCGCTGGGGCAGAGGCAAAGCTAGAGCGAGCTATTGTTGCTTCTCTTAAAAAGAAGCAGGGAATAGCTGTCAAAGCAGAAGATCAGATGTCGGTCAAAGCTGCTGTCCCTTCCGCTGGTAATGTGCGTGCAGCCAAGTTTCTTTTCCGTTCTATGGTCACCCGACAAATTGAAGAGTTCGACAAAGACCCCGACTTTTTAAATGTTGCAAACGGTGTTGTACATCTTCCAACTGGTGAGCTGACTCCCCACGCTCCGGAGCAATCGTTTACCTACTGTTTGCAGACAGCCTACCACCCAGAAAAGACCGCCGAAGACTGGAAAAAGTTTCTTTCTGACATCGTGGAAGCTCCAGAGATGGTGGAGTACTTGCAACGCTGCATAGGTTATTCACTCACAGGGCATTGCTCCGAAGAAGTGTTGTGGTACATTCAAGGCCCTACCCGATCGGGTAAGGGTACTTTTACGGAAACGCTCCAACAGTTGATGGACCAGCCCCTTTGTGCTGAAGTTCAGTTCGGCACATTTACGAGGGATCGAGACAATGACGCCAACAACTTCGACTTGGCACCTCTGAAACCTTGTCGGTTGATCTTTGCGTCTGAATCCAAAAAGAACCAACGCCTCAATGCACCAGCTGTGAAATGGCTGACTGGCGGAAACAGAATTAGATGCTCCTTTAAACGCAAAGACCATTTCGAGTACACTCCACAGTATAAGTTTTGGTTGACCAGCAACTATCCTGTGAATGCAGATGTTGACGACCATGCTCTTTGGGGGAGGATTCGGTACCTACGTTTCCCTCGCTCTCGATTAGGTGAAGAGGACAAGGGCCTTAAAGCCCGAATGAAGTCTCCAGACAACTTAGAGCGTGTTTTATCTTGGGCGATTGAGGGTGCCAAGCGTTGGTACCAAACACGAGGTCAGGGGTTGGCGACTCCAGACATCGTCAAAGAACTCACACAGGCCGTGAGAGACGAGCAAGACATCATCAAGCAGTGGCTCACAGAGCGCATTGTTGTATCTGAGAGCACGGGGGCATACATTACCAATGCAACGCTATATCACAGCTATAAAAATTGGTGTGAAGAGAACGGCGCAACTCCCAGAAAGACAACCTCTCTGACACAAGCTCTCAACAGCAAGGGTATCGTTGGACCAAAAGTGAAACGGGTGGGTATAGAGAATAAACCCACGAGAATTTGGCTCGGTCTTGACTTGGTTCAAAATCTGGTCTCAGACGAAAACAAAGAGAGGGACAAGCTCTTCTGACCTCTTAGTTCAAATCAAGTGTAACAAGTGTAACAGCTTTGACAGTAAAAGCCGTATACCCAGATAAAACAGCAAGTTGCCGCTGTTACACTTTAATACTCAAAAAGTGTAACACAGGGGTTGTTACACTTTGTTACGGCAGAATCCACTTTACCCCTTAAGCATGCGTTTTTCTGGTTATAGGTACTTTTAGTGTAACAAAGTGTAACACTAAAATATACAATCTAACAAACACAGTAATATCATAGACTTACAGCTTGTTACACTTTTTCACTTTTCAGTTAGTGATTACTTAGCTACACATAGCCCCGAAAAGCTATAAATGGGAGAGATCCGAATGAAGTTGGGACGTGAGATCGAGAAGCAAGCGGATAGAGCCTTTAACGTGTCTAGGAAGCTCAGAGACCTCCAAAGTCATGTGACCCAGCTAGAGGCTCTCCTCGAATCAAGAATCGAAGCATACAAGCTCACAGGAGCTGAATTGATTGTGTTTCGCACAAACGACGAACGCGCACTGCGTGTGAGTCATGAATTGTTAATCCGAGCCACAGGCGATCTTGTTTGCACTGCGGTTCTTAGGCCAGGCGAGAAGTTCCGCCTTATGAAAAAGAAAGGATAGAGCTATGCTACCCAAGCGAGTCATTATCGAGAAAGAAGGCAACACCACTCACGTGATTGACTGTAAGACCGAAGAAGTTATTTATGGTTTAAAGTCTGTCAAAATTGATATGTCTGACGGAAAAGACCTGATCGCTCGTATTACTTTCGATGTGCCAATCGAAGACATTGTTATTGTCGATGAGCAAATGACGTTACCAGGCATGAATAAAGTGGAGGAAGAGACTCCACCAGGTCTTGACCCTGAGGAGTGGGAGTCCATGTCACCTGAAGGCGTCGACGATCCCAATATTGTGGAAGCTGATTTCGTTGAAACCAGACTTCTTGCAGCCAGCAACGAATGATCCTGAATGCTGAAGAGCTAAGACGTTTGCGTGAAGAGTTATGTCTGACTCGCAAGGACATGGCTAAGCGTCTTGGTGTTGCGCGTCATTATTATTCTGACATCGAGCGTGGAGCCAAACCCATACCGGCCAAATGGATCGATGGTCGGATTTGGCTTTTACGTAACTACACTGAAGTTGAATAAGTAATGCACACTTTCATTTTGCCCTTCCCTCCATCAATCAATGGTATGTGGAGGCGAGTTGGCAACAGGACCTGCCTTTCCAAGCGCGGTAGGCAATACCGCAAGGATGCGATAGCGACTCTCGAACAGCTTGCTCTGGCTAACATGCAGCTCTCTGGGCGGCTGAAAGTATGCATGAGATTGTACCCGCCGTGCCGACGCAAACGCGACGTGGACAACTACCCAAAAAGTGTGTTTGACGCTTTGACTCATGCAGGCTTTTGGCTGGACGATGAACAGGTAGACATGTTGCAAATCGTCCGTGGTCCGGTCGTCAAAGGCGGCTACATAAAGCTAACCATCGTAGAGATCGAGGAGGAGTAATGAGCGGATATGTAGAACTTTATTTCCTCGTGTTGAGAGGTAGCGACAAGGCTATCTTTTGTGACTTTGGCGATACGAAGTGCTGGATACCTCTGAGTTAAATCCATGACGACAGCGAGGTGTGGAGACCTGGTGATAAAGGCGAAATATTGGTTACCGAGTGGATCGCTAAAGAGAAGGGGCTGATATGAGTGAGCACAAGACCCACCAACCTGTACAGGTACATCTTGGGTACGGAGCGGTTTGTATCTCAGACGGAACATTGGATGGCACACCGGCCCTCTTATTCTCAGACGAAGGAACGGGAGTGATCGGAGAGGAGGTCTACTCGTTGGGGAACGACGCTGAGATCCCAGAGGACAAGCTGCGTGTGGCCATCACATTCGACAACTTGGCCTCCCTTGAAGTTCTACAGGGACACTTGAACAGAGTCCGAGAAGACATAGAACGCAGGAGGAAAAACAGAGTCCGAGACCTGGTAGGCAGGAGAAAAGCATGAGGCAGCGACGAGTGGACAGGGTTGCTCTGTGGTGGGCAGTTCACAACCTCATCGCCCATCCCGTCAGTGAGTTGTTGTGGTGGGAGGCTTTGATTTGGGAGCAGCTAGGGTATCCAAATTTAGCAGATTTCACGGAATGCTTAGGTAATAGATTGCATGATGCAACGATCCCCAAACATCAAAAAGGAGAGGGCAGAGGATGAGCGAGCGATTCAGTAGTAAGCCTGCAAGTAAAGACCAACAGCTAGCTATGAAAGAAATTCGATCGGCCTTTCAAACTTTGGAAGCTGAAGTTGAATGTCAATGTCCATCGGGACGGTACAAGGCACTCGCATTCACGGCATTGGAAGAGGCTGCTATGTGGGCAAACAAAGCCGTAACACATGAGTGGAGCGAATCATGAAAATAGCTGTTTTTGACTTGGAGACAAAACGTAACCCTAGCGATGTGCAGGGTGGTTGGAATAATAAGAAAGCTCTTGGTATTTCAACGGGTGTCGTTTGGGTGAGCTGGGAACATGTGCCACGTGGTCGCATGAGGATGTTCCGCGAAGATCGAATTGCAGATCTAGTGTCTCTACTCGAAGAAGCTGACGTTGTAGTGAGCTTCAATGGGATTGGGGTAGCGGATGGTGACGGGTTTGACATACCGTTGCTTATCTCGCAAGGTCACAACCCACAGATAAACATACACTGTGACCTTATTCGTCTCTGCTCAAGGTCGCACCGAAATCGAGAAAGAAGATATGTTGGGTTGGAAGAATTATCTTTTGCTACGCTAGGACGTGGCAAGTCTGGCCATGGACAGTATGCCCCCCAATTGGCCCGAGCCAAGAGATGGGATGAGG
>JALTMC010000924.1 GCA_027005175.1 Myxococcales bacterium | reverse complement strand
CCTGATAGAAAGACTGTGGAAGTTTGTCAAAAAGAAGTGTCTGTACTCGACCTATTATGAAGCATTTGACGAGTTTGTTGCGGGTATAGAAACCTGTTTGGAAGAAACACAATCTGTGCACAAAGATGAAATGAAGTCTCTCCTGACTTTGAAATTCCAGTCTCTAAAAAAGCTCAAGATGTTATAACTCGCGGAATATGAGGAAGCGATACAAGAGGCGGACAAACAGGGTGATGTATCCACGATGCCAATCACCGAAGAATCCGAACCTATGATTGTAACAAGTGTCGATGATTGAAAGGATTCGATATGGAAGAAGAAATCCTGGTAACGGACTTCCTGGCCAGCACTAAGTCCAGCAAATGGATGAGGCACAGTCGCCTTGTTGTGTCATGTATACGAGTCTCTCGAACTTTGTATTCGTCCTAAAACAAACGCAATATTTTTGATGCGCCGGGTGAATAGGGGGACATCGCATGATTTCGTTTCACTTGAAATGGATCACCCCAAAAAACGATCTCCTCAATTGCCTCGATATTTCGAGGGAGTGGAATATCAAAAAGTAGCGTTCCGAGTGTTACGCTTGATCTCGGATTAGTCCACATGAAGCTCAGGAATCGCGGTGACAAAGTGTGCGCCCCATTTTCGGACATAAGCTAATTGAGTTACAATTTCCTGGCGGATATTCCATGGAAGAATAACAATATAATCGGGTATTGCTTCACGAATCGCTGATTCATCAACAATAGGGATTCGACTACCAGGCATATACTTCTCCTGCTTGACAGGATTGCGATCAACAACAAAAGAGAGTAGATCGGAGTTGATGCCAGCGTAGTTAAGGAGTGTGTTGCCTTTGGCTGCGGCACCATAGGCAATTACACTTTTGCCTTGTGCTTTGGCATCGAGCAAAAATCGTAAAAAATCGTTTTTTACTTTATCTGCTTGAAGTTGAAAACCAGAATAATAGCTGGCGGTGGTCATACCGGCTTCGGTCTCGCGCTCGAGAAGAGCGGTAACTCGGGAACTGATGGGTTCCAAACCGGTGTCATCTCGTTGTCCGTAAACCCGAAGGCTACCACCATGAGTTGGTAATTCTTCTACATCGAAAAGAAGCAGACCGTTGGCAGCAAATATTTGATTGACTGCAGTGAGAGAGAGATAGCTAAAATGCTCATGATAGATCGTATCAAATTGATTGAGAGCGATTAGGTTGAGCAAGTGAGGAAATTCAAAGGTCACAACACCAGTGGGTTTGAGTGCGATGGGAAATCCTTGCACAAAGTCGTTAATATTGGGAACATGAGCGAGGACATTGTTACCCAAGAGCAGGTCGCATGGACCTCGATCACTCACCAATGTTTTGGCCGTCTCCACACCCCAGAACTCCTCAAGGGTCTCGACTCCCTTTTCTCGGGCAGCCATGGCTGTTCCATGAGTGGGTTCAACCCCAAGACAGGGAATATTACGTTTGACAAAATATTGTAGTAGATAGCCATCATTCGATGCGACTTCAACAACAAAAGATGTGTTATTGAGATGAAAGCGATGGGCCATCGCTTCAACATAGGTGCGAGAATGAGCCAACCACGATGTGGAAAACGATGAGAAGTAAGCATAGTCTTCGTTGAAGATGTCACCACATTTTTTGTATTCGTCGATCTGGACCAACCAGCATTGCTCACAGACAAATGTTTTGAGTGGGTAATACACTTCCGGTTCGTTGAGTTGCTCCACACGCAGAAAAGAGTTTGATGGTGGTGCTGCAGCCAAGTCGATAAATGGTAAGGTGAGTAATGATTGGCAGAAACGGCAATTCATAGATCAATCCCTTTAAAAGAGGAGTCCAATGTTGGAAGGTTCTGGTCACGATTCGATAGCTCTGTGACTGCAAGCGGCCAGTGGATGGACAGATAGGGGCTGTCATAACGGAAGCCTCCTTCTTGTTCTGGAGCATGAAATTCTGTGTGCAGGTAGAGGAGTTGACAGTTCTCTTCCAGTGTTTGAAACCCATGAGCAAAACCGCGCGGCACATAGAGCATATTTTGAAGTGCTGCGTCCAAGGTAACAGAGTGCCACTTTCCCTTGGTGGGTGAGTCGTGGCGTAGATCCACAATTACATCAAAAATACGTCCTTGTATACAACGTACAATTTTGTCTTCCATCTTGGGTGCGAATTGGAAGTGAAGACCACGAATCGCACCTCTTTTCACTGTGAAGGAGGAGTTGATCTGTTGGAGCGGTCTCTTGAGGTTCAGTGACTTCAATTCATCCTGGCAGAACCATCGACTGAACCAGCCTCGATGATCCTGATGAGGGCTAGAGTGGATCTCGGCAGCACCTGATAGTGGTAAAGGAGTGATTCTCATATGGCCCACGCTGCGCCTACTTTTGTGGCGTCCTGGCAATACTCTTCAATCTGACGAATCGTCCGTGTCTTTCCATTCGCTTCGTAGTATGTGCGGTACCATTGTACGGTCTTTTGGACAGTGGTATTGATCTCCCAAACAGGGTACCAACCAAGGCGTCGATGAGCTTTGGTGCTATCGAGCATTAAGAGAGTTGCTTCATGTGGTGCATTCGCTTGGGGGGTTATTTCAGGAGAGATCGCAGACCAATGCATACCGGCTTTCGCAATGATCTCAGCAGTTGTGAGATTTGAGTTTAATGCGGGGCCGAAATTCCATGCATCAGCATATTCGCTACCTCCCTCAAGTAAAACCTGGCCCAACCGAAGATAGCCGGACAGCGACTCAAGAACATGTTGCCAGGGTCGAGAACTATGTGGGTTGCGAATACCAACAGGAACTCCAGAGGCGGCAGCTCGAACAGCATCGGGCAACAAGCGGTCAGCTGTCCAGTCTCCACCACCAATCACATTGCCAGCGCGTGCTGTCGCAACAAGTGGCACAACCGACTCACTAGAGGAGCGAGTAAAAAAACTCTTTCGAAAGCTTGCTGTGACTAACTCTGTACAGGCTTTGGAGGCACTGTATGGATCATGTCCACCTAGAGAGTCGATCTCTCTATACCCGTAATGCCACTCTTTGTTTTCGTAACATTTGTCGGTCGTCACAATGATCACAGCGCGAACAGAGGGGACCTGTCGAATGGCCTCCAAGAGATGGGCTGTTCCCAAAATGTTGGTTGAAAAGGTTTCAACCGGATCTTCGTACGATACGAGCACCGAAGGTTGGGCTGCCAGATGAAAGACAATCTCTGGTTGATGCTCTTGTATAGCACGCAAAAGGCGGGGATAGTCGCGAATATCAGCAATCACCGACTCTCCGGAACGTTCCAAGCAAGCATGGTGACTTGGCTTTGTTGGAGGAGCCAATGCATAACCACAAACAGATGCACCAAGGCGTTCAAGCCAAGCGTAAAGCCATGAGCCTTTAAAGCCTGTGTGGCCGGTGACAAACGCTCGTTTGTTTGTATAAACGGAATGAAACATCACTTCTCTCAACTCTTTCGTGTATCTAGAGTGAATTCAACGTTTGTATCTTTTCAGAAGTATCGAGCAATATACGCAAGTGCTGTGTTGAAAGTTATCGAGTATCGCGTAACACCCCTTCAGAATCTACAGAGCTTTCGCCCAGATTGGGTGGGGGAGGATGTCGACAGTTGCTTTCAATGACAGTACGCCCAAGCTCGATACATTGTGCCATCAGGTTCATATTGGCGGCCGCCAAAGGAAACGGGTCGTCACAACCGGACGGCTGTTTGCGACAGGATTCAAGAAATCTCGAAAGATAGACCACGAATGGATCTTCTGTCACTTGCATCTCTCCAGAATTCGTATCACGTAAAGAGACCTGATAGCTAGCTCCATGTCCTTTCTGAACTCGCTCAAATTCACAGTCATTGAGACGAAAGGAGAGCGATTTCACGATTTCAGGATGTTCTTGAAAATCGAACTCGACACAACAATTACCGTAATGGAAGCGGCAGCGGCAGCGATGCTTTGTGGGTTCCCAAGAAAAGTTAGAGAGAGTCCGTTCACCAAAAAAGTGGAGCAACATCGATAGACCATGTGGCAAAAGATCCAGGGCGATCTCTGTATGTTGAAATGGGCCATTGGTATGAAATCGAAAAGTGAATGTCTTTACCGATTCCGGTGCTGGGAGCGAACTCTCGACTGCATCGAGAAAGACTGTGTTACTTGTGTTTACAAACAGAAGTTTTTTCGCTCGGTGTCGGAGCTTTTTGAGCCGACTTGCAACTACGGATGGTACGCAAGCATCGTCCCAGAACATTGGTTTTTCACAGAATACAGGCAAGCCTCGTTCAAGAGCCGCTTGGATCTGCACAAAGTGACAATTCGCTGGGGTCGCGATGGTCACTGCATCCAGATCTTCGTCTAGTAATCTCTCTAGCGACCAGTGAGGCGTCACTGTGTGTGTGCAGGTCTCAGCCACTGCTTTTGCTGCTTGCTCAGCCGACAGTTCTGTAGAGCCTAACACTGCACAGACCTGCGTCCCTAGAGAATGAAGGATGCGGATATGAACCTGACCAATACCGCTGGCACCGAGTACACCTATTCTTAAGGGGTTGTTGGTTTGAGTCATACGCGTTCAACTATTTCGGGATGATATCAGCAAAGGCAACACTATCGATAACACCCGTGTTGACAATGTGCTCTTTGCGATCGCAACGGCACCCTGTATTCGCCATCGTTTGAGCACAACTTCCTAAATACGGCCCCAACTGTGACGCATCGTAATCGTAGAACAGATCCCAAAAGTCACGTTCATTCAGATTACCAAGAGCCATGGGTCTAAAGTTGGGTGCGCTTGATTGTGAGCAATGATACAACCAACCGTCAAATCCGACGGTTGGGTAAACAAAGCGAGCAAAGCAAGGAACCGTTCTTGGCTTGTGAAATATCTGATGGTCAGAGTCAGCATCGACGAGAAGGATTGGACATGTGTCGGAGCTTAGAGCTGAAATCACGGGTTCGAGTTTCTCTCTATAATGACGACATTCGTCATGAGTAGGAACGACCCCAACCTCAGTCTCAATACCGCGAGGGGGCTGGGGAAAGGTAAAGCGTAGGAGGTTACATCCTGCACCTTGAAAGTCCCGGATAAAACGTTCAACTTCCTCTACTTCATGACTATGAATATTGACCAAATACGCGGCACTAATATCGAAATCACCGGCTCCTTTTGCTCGCGCTTCTGTGATCTTCCAAATATTGTCTACGACCCGGTCGTACAACTTGGCTTTGGTTTTGACATCGTGAATGGCATTGTAAACTTCGTTGCTCCCAGCATCCACACTAATGCTCATATAGCTCGTTGGGGCGATGTCTGATCTGGCCAATAATTCAAGCAAACGGTCAGAAACGTGAAGAGCCTTTGTATTGAATCCAAACACCATCTGGTTGTCGATGGCGATCTCAAGCAAGTCTTCAAGGTAAGGGCTATTCAGAGGATCGGTGGCGTAGCCCGCAAAGATGACCTTCTTTACACCACGGGCAATCTGACGCATCACCTCGATGCCGCGCTCTTTTGACAATCGGTCTCCGTTGTCCTCTGCCGCAAGCCCATAACAGTACGGACACTCCAACCAGCATATCTTTTTGGGGCTGCGTGGCGGCGGTTGAAACTCCACCTGGTAAGGGAGTACTGTCTTGTCGAGGATCTGTTGTTTGAATTCACTGTAATCCGTGACATAATCTGCACTGTATTTGTATCTGGATATAAGATCTGCTGTCTCTGTCATTGTCTTATGTATCCGTTTGATCCGTGTTTGTACCATGAGTAGCGACGTTGGACAGTTTGTCGTGTACAGCTTTGGCTGTCAACCCGGCACCATGCCGATCTTCCTCTGCCAGATTGATGGTTCTCAGATCTTTTGGTGTGTCAATGGGAAACCATTCGCCCTGAATCTGGTAGTGTGCGGCTCGATTCAGATCGATCATCCGTTGATACAAGGTTGACTCAAAGTCACCACATGTTTTGAGATCGATTTGGCTGAGAGCATCTTTGTTCAACCAAGCCAAGCCTGAATTAACGAGACCATGTTTTCCTGGCAGATCGTCAGAAGTTAGATGCCTGACCTTGCGTTGTCGATCAAACCCTGCTAGCTGTTCACCATCCATAATGATCAGTCCCCAAATGGAAACAACCTCCACTGACGAAAGAGTCACAAGTGCGTTTGTCTTGCGATGAACAGCCAACATCGCTTCCACATCAAAATCAAAAATGGTGTCGCTGTTCAATAGAAAGAAATCTTCTCCATCAGGTATGTACTTTTCAATCTGGCTTATCCGGCCTGCAATTGGAGTGTCTTCTCCTGTGTCAATGCAAGAGAAATTGCAATCGAGCCCATGGCTAATCTCAAGCATATACGCTTTGATCTTTGCGCCCATATAGCCCAAGGGTAAGATAAAGTTACGGAACCCATGCTTGTACAGCGTCCAAAAGCTGTACCAAAGAATTGGCTTCCCGTGCACTTCAACCAATGGTTTTGGGGTGACTTCGGTGAGGCTGCCCATCCGGCTACCGCGTCCACCGCACAATATCACCGCTGTCTTTTTTTCCAAGGAAAGGCTATGATCTCCGAGAGTCATCACGTGTTCTATCCTGACTATGTTAATGTGTTTGGTACAATGGGGCCTCTTGTCTTCAACTGCTGTGGACTAGGGTCGTTCAGGACGGGGATAATAGGATGTTCGAGAATGAATGGCAAGGCTTATGTTGGCTCCGTCGCTACTGTCCAAGTCATACCACAGCACAGAAAGCCCCCAATCTCTCTTTGACATTCCCCGGAGTATCCATATCATGATGGACAAATATGGCTGATGGAAAAAAGACATTACAAAACAAAGCCACAACTCTTAGAATATAGAGCCTTGATGCGAGCGATCTTTTTATTGTTGCCCCAAAAAGCCATACCTTCATAAGTGGGATAAGGGAAATGGCCCAGTTCAAGGTGAATGTTTGCTTGGTGCTGCTGAATCACGGATTCAACCAAAGAGCGGACAGACCGAGGTGTTCCATGGCAGCAATTGATGATCCCAGTGACATCTTGTTGTAAAGCGCAGATCGCAATGGAGCGGGCCAACTCTGTTACCTCCAGATAGTCTCGCAACTGTTCACCACCTGACATCGGAAACGTTTTATCCCCTCGTTCAATCGCGGCCAATAAGAGAGGAATTAACGAGTGTTTGCGTTGCCCATCCCCATAGGTATAGAACAGACGAAGCCATTTCAATATCTTTGGTGGTGTGGTCGGGTATTCTTCCAAAAACCGTCGCAATGAATCTTTCGCCAGAGCATAGGAAGTCGAGGGCTGACAATAGTACTTTTCTTCTTGAAGGCATCCATTGACAACTCCGTACTCCAAACATGTTCCTGTCACTGTTATGTCACAGATTCCAGCATTTAAAAGTGATGTGAGAAAGCGGTAGTGGTGAAAGAGGTGTTGCTCTATGTGAATGGGACTTCGATAATTGTCGAGATCAGCCCAGGCCATATGCAAAACGGCATCAATGGGTTTGATCGTATCGAGGAGTTTCACAGAAAAATCTTCGACAGAGCAAACGAGGTAAGGGCATCCCAAAAGACGCAAGGAGCTTTCACACCGACCCATTGCAACAATTTCTACCTGGGGAATGTTTTGAAAAATCGACAGAACATGACGACCAATAAATCCAGTGATTCCTGTGCAAAGAATTCTTTTCATCCGGGAAATAAGCTCCTTTCCCATCAAAGTCTGCACTGATAGCGCGGAGTAAGATGGAGAGATCAAGTTGGTCTAAGTCTGTTAAAACAACGAGAACTTCATCAATGTCGTGCTTCTGAATGATCTCTCGTCATTCACGAGCAGAACTCACCACCTCTCTTTGACTATATATTGTGCCAACTCGCGATGAATCCTGATCCCAAAAGCCAGTAACCGTTATTGCCAACAGCGGTTACTGGCTTTTGGGATGTTCCATCAGTTTTTGAAGCAGTCGAATGCCGTTGGTCATTGCTTCAAGGAGCAAGGCTCGTAACCTGTAGTGAGTATCATAGAGGGAAGAGGAGCCTTTGACAAGAATGCGTTGAAAAGAGTGGCTAGACAAGAAAGGAAACTCATGGCATAGAGAGAGAATTATGATGCTTTCGGAAAAAGGACCTAGGATAATGAACAACACACAGATGTGGAGCAAGTTACTTTTTGTAAGACTACCTGCTTTTCTGGGTCGCAAGTTACTATGGATCTGTGCTGGTGGAATGTTCGCAGGCATCATTTTGGTCTTTGTGGAGTATGCTTTCGCAATCCTAGTACAGATCATTATTACTTCTCTTGGCCTCATCAAAGTTTCGGCTTTGCCTTCTTGGCTCCCCTCTTGGCTCAAGCTTAACTCCATCGTTTATGTGATCCCTTGGCTCATCCTGGTCGGTGTGATTCGATTCCTCGGCTTTGTCGGTCAGGAATTTTTTTCTTTGTTAGCCCGCGATAGCTTTGGACTTCGCATGCGACTGTTTTCTCTCTATGAAATGGTCTATCACACCAATGACCGCTACATCGGATCCTCTGATACCAACTATCGATTGGCTGAATTGATACCAAAAGCACAAGGGGTGGTCGTCCAAGTTGTGTTTTCATGTGTGGCAACTCTGATCTGCCTTGCTCTCTGTGGTGGTATGTTGTTCATTGCTCCAAAAGAGTCTTTCGTTTGTCTGATTGGACTCTTTTTTGTTGCCCTCTTGTTTCTGAAAATTAATAAAAAAATACGTTATTTTTCTGGGGTTGCCTCAACCTCTTTTCTCTCCTTGCAAGAAAGCGTAACACGAA
>JALTMC010000923.1:4216-8805 GCA_027005175.1 Myxococcales bacterium | reverse complement strand
GTTGATAAAGGACCCAAAGGTAAAAGACCCAAAAAACGGCCTCAAAGAACTCCTTCGGTGGGTGGAATTCAAGTGGAGGGAGATCGGGCCGACATTGCCAGACATCCTTTGGTTTGGAAGGACAGCTTTGATGAGGCTGTTCCTGCCGAATTCGTTGCGAATCGAGCGGACTGGGACAAGGTGGAGCGTCAGTGGCGTCGCCGGAGCACGCTTCGATCCTTCTTCCTCTTTCTTTTGTTTGTAGGCATCTTGGGTGGTGGCGGTTGGGCTGGCTGGAAATACAGGAAACAACTGCTGCCCAACTTGTTTCCACAGCACTCCAGTATGTTTCGTCAAGAGCAAGAACCCAACAACAACATCTTACAGGCTACGTTCATTCCGATCGGCCCTGTGATTCGAGGGGAGCTGGGAGAACGCTTAAAAACTCGCTCTTCCGACCGCGATTGGTTTCGAATTGCACTTCCCAACTCTGGGAAATACCTGCTTTCCATACATGTCAAACCACCTGAAACCATCGACGTTGAGCTGGGACTCTACCGCTTGCGACGCGAAAAAAAGGGAGGCCGAACGATCCATCGACCGATTGAGCTTTTGTCGTTGAACAATCGGCTCCGCGGTGGCGACGAATTTATTCGAAGTTACCTTTTCCCCGGTGGTCATTCCTATTATATTCTGATTCGTGAGTTGGTGGTTCCTGGCGAAGCTCCACAAGAGTTTCGTGGACATTACAAACTGCAAATCAAACACGAGTCCTTGCAGGCGAAAGTGGAAGTGGAGCCGAGCGATCAAATGGGAAGTGCCATGGCTGTTTCGCCCGGCTCCACCTATTGGGGATACCACGACCACAACAATGACCTCGATTTTATACGCCTCAACATCCCCACGACGCGGCGAAACAAACGCTACTCGCTTCGTATCTATGAGGTTCCTGGAGTTCGTGCCGAATATCTCTTGTTGGACGCCCAGGGGAGCATCCATAAAATGCAATACCGACGATATCGTCGTCGTGTCCATCTCACCCCAAAGCTCAAAGCCCTCTCTTTTCCCCGGCGGCAATACGTTCGAGACATTCGGTTCTCCACGAACAAGCATCTTTATCTTCGAATCAAAACCCAAAAAGGCTTTCAACATCGATGGCCTTATCGGATCGTTTTAAAACAACGTTGAGCTGTCGAACTATTTTTGTTCGAGTGTTGCGTAAAACCCATTCCGAGAATCTTCAGGGCTCTCTCGGGCTTTCCACCGCTTCGCAACGAACCACCTGAGTCATTCGGGGGAAGGGCAGACTGTTGCAGGCGGATCACTGGGTTGGGTGGGAGTTTTGCAGACATCGCTGAGTTGGAAGGGACCTGTTTGACTTCGACAGAAGAGTCTCATGCGATCGGGTTCAGCGTAGCCGGTTTCGGGGTCACCTTCAAATCCGACATAGACCAGTATTTGTGCAGCAGAAAGACAGAGCTGTTGGCATTCTTCTCCGGCGGGGCAATCGCTGCTTTGTTTGCATCGTTTATGGGATCGACGACAGGCTGTCATGCAACTCTCTCCACGAGCACATTGTTTGTCTTGTGTGCAAGTGGTGCCGACATTGGAGCAATACCGCAAGCAAGTTTGAGGTAGGCTTGGGCAGTCGGTGTCGCTGTTGCACGAAGATCCTGAGAGAGTGCAGCGCTTGCGACAACTTCCAAGGGTGCTTGCTTGGGGATTGGGTCGTGGGCATTCACTGCTTTGAGAACATTGTTGGTATAGATCATCACACACTGACAGGCACTTTTGTGGACGAACTGGGCAGTCTGCGCTTTGGGTGCAAGTCTGGTTCTTGTACTGGCATTGACCTGCACAGCGACCTCTGCCTCTGCAATCGTTGGTGGTCTGACACTCCTGGCTTGCGATCTCGCAGCAGAGCCTCCCCCAAACTTGATTGGAGCGTGTCTTGAAGCCTGTTTGCTGCAAACTACGGAGGGGGACTTCCTTGCTGCCTTGGTAGGTGAATGACTGATTCTTTGTAAGATAACATTGTGAGGCTTCTCGCGGTTGATTGGGAGCAGGGGCAGAGCAAGTCACCACTTTGGGAAAACGCAGTGAGGCGAGGCAAGCTTGTTTGTAAAAACTTTTGCATGACGTCTGGCTGGTATTTGTCACGGTGTGGATGATTTCTGTGGCGGCTTCACAAGCGTCTTGTGAGGGGGGTAGTGTGCTGCTTGAGGATTGTTGTGCGACAACGGCATTGGTGCAATACTCCATCGTCACTCGCTGTAGCTGGACAATGCCGATGCCTTGGGCCCCGCTGGTGATCTCGACAGAGAGAGTTGGGCTCAAGCTGATGGATTCTCCAAGATTCTTGCAGTCGAGTGTGGCAATGAGTACAGGTGGGTTGACGACCCGAGTGTATACACCAAACTCGTACGAACTGCATCCTAAATGAAAGCACAGTAGTACCAGGATGATAAGCCAGCGGCGTGTCATGGTATCGTGTTGGGAAGGAAAGAACTCCCGTGAAGAAGTCACAGATCGTTTCATTGTTGGCATTGTTGGTATAGATTCAGCTACAGTTACAGGTGCAGATCGGTTTGAGCACGGTATGACGAACAAGTGTCTCTCTGGTCCTCGATGATAGAGCAAGGCTTCTTGTTGTCAAGCTGGGGAAGTGTCGTGTGCTAGTTGTTGGTTTTGAGGACTGGCTTTGTCGTGACTCATTGTCCCTGTTCCTTAAAAAAATCATCAGAAAAAAACCTCTTATGCTATGGGCGTGGAAACTCCCTCCCGAGCGCGGGTCCGGCAGAATCTACAGGACGAAGTCCGGATGGGGTGGGGGTCGTTGACCTTCCCAGCAAGAGTGATAGACTGAT
Source organism: Myxococcales bacterium (assembly GCA_027005175.1). GTDB lineage: Bacteria > Myxococcota_C > UBA6777 > UBA6777 > UBA6777 > M3003. The sequence continues at coordinate 5,959 of JALTMC010000923.1, read as the reverse complement.
GGATAACGATGATCAAAGAGTTGTCTTGTCAACGACCTTCGGCAAAAGTCCGGGGGTTCCGGCTAGCGAGATGTTTATGAATTTTGAAGAATTACCTTTGGAAGAGCAGGAAGCCTATCTGGGATTAACGTTGGTTCCAGGCATTGGAGCAAGGCTGGCGATACGCTTGTTAGAGCGGTATCACTCAGCTGTTGCTGTCTTTTCTGCTCCGCAGGGAGAGCTACAGTCTATCGAAGGTATCGGCGAGGCTTTGGCGCAACGCCTCTCTCAAGGCTTTGATCGCGATCGTACGCAACGTATTGTGCAAAGGTTAAAGGAGGATGATATCCATGTGTGGATGTATGGCTCTGCTTCGTACCCCATTGGGTTGAATCGCCTCGCCTCCCCACCTCTCTTGATGTATGTGAAAGGGAAGTGGCCTCTGGCTTGGAGGGAGCATCGATCGGTTGCGATCGTTGGGACTCGTCGACCTGATCCTCGTGGTGTTCATTTAACGCGATCCATCACAGACTTTCTGGCGAGTGAGGGCTGGTGGATTGTCTCTGGGGGGGCTCTCGGGATTGACACCACGGCCCATATGACGACCTTGGCTGTCGGAGGAGCCACTGTGGCTGTGATGGCGACAGGCGTGGATTGTCCTTATCCCGCACAAAATCGTGACCTTTTTCGCCAGGTCTGTGAACGGGGAGGGGCTTTGCTTTCGGAGTTCCCCCCAGGGACTCGACCAGAGAAGGGTTACTTCCCCCGACGAAATCGCCTGATCAGCGCTCTGTCCTGTGGTGTCGTTGTTGTGCAATGCAGTGCCAAAAGCGGTGCTTTGCATTCGGCTGCTTGTGCTCGTCGCATTGGCGTTCCTGTGATGACATTTCCTGGTCACCCTCATGAGAGCCTTGCTGCCGGTCCACATCAGTTGCTTCGAAGTGGTGCATCTCTGGTGGAGTCCGGTGAAGATATCTTGCATGTCATGAAAGCAAGCCTTGAAGCGGATCCTGCTCAGCTCTCTTTGTGGGGCACCACACCGTCATTACAAGAGTCTATTCGAGAAAAGAGTGAGAGCTTGTTGGAGAAGTCTGCTCTTGCTGTCGTAGAAGTAGAAGAGCAGCGAGGCGTCGTGAAGGAAGAGGAGATTCCCTCCTTATGGAAGAGTATTCTCCACGCTTTACCATCGCAAGACTCCGATGGACTTCACCTTGATCTCCTGGTGGAGCGGTTGGGCTCTCCTGTGGCTGAGATCTCATCCGCTCTTGTTCTGTTGGAGCTTGAGGGGCTGGTTTGGGCCTCTGCTGATCTGCGATTTGGTCGAACTGTTTCTTTGCAAACGGACTCCTCTGTCAAGTCATCGTGAGGGAGAGCCATCTCCTTTGATCTTGCTTTTTATCGCAAAGGTATTATCAATAATCTTGACAAAAGGCTTTTGTTTTCCTACTTTCTACTTGGCAAGTTGCCGCAAAGGAGCTATACTCATTGGATCATTTCCCTCCCCTTTCCCTTTCAAACACAAGGCATGCAATAACTTTGGGTGTACAATAGTTGTGGGTACGATTTTGGGTGTACAATAGTTGTGGGTACAACGAATACTGCATAGAACAGGGCTTCTTGGTATACTAGTGTTCGCATTTTGTGCGAGATAACGAGAGCACATATGGCTCGAAAATTCGACCCCGTCATTCAGCAGATTCGTGAGCGGTGCGATATCGTCCAGATCGTTGGGCGTTTTGTGAAGTTGCAGCGATCCGGATCTAG
>JALTMC010000923.1:0-4206 GCA_027005175.1 Myxococcales bacterium | reverse complement strand
TCATCAAGAGAAGACCCCATCTTTTTATGTTCATCCCGACAAACAGTTTTACTACTGTTTTGGTTGTGGCGCGAAAGGAGATTCCTTTTCCTTTTTGATGTCCTATGAGGGTAAGACTTTTCCTGAAGCGGTGGAGTCTTTGGCGGAAGAGTATGGGATCGAGATTCCCAGGCTGACAGGAGAAGAGGCCGTTGAGGTCTCTGAAGCGGCACAGAAGAAAGAGAAATTTTACCAACTTAATCAGTGGGCTCGCGAGTTTTATATCGATCGGCTTCACAGCGAAGAGGGTCGAGAGGCGAGCCAGTATTTGGAGCGTCGTGGTATCTCTTCAGAGATGATCGAGACGTTTGGTCTCGGCTATGCGCCCGATGATTGGGGCCGACTGACTTCCTTTCTGCGCGACAAAGGAGCTGATCTCGAGTTGGCTTGTGAAGTGGGCTTACTGAAGATGGCGGAGGGGAGTGATCGGATTTATGATCGCTATCGTCATCGTGTGATGTTTCCCATTGTTGAGCCTTCCGGTCGCCTCTGTGGTTTTGGTGGCCGCATCTTACGCGACAGTGATGGTGCCAAATACCTGAACTCTCCCGAGAGTTTGATCTTTCACAAAAGCAAGATCTTGTATGGTCTGAACCTGGCTCGCCAGACGGTGCGCAAGCAAGATCATATGGTGCTTGTCGAAGGATACCTGGACGTGATCTGTATGCATCAGTTTGGTTTTACCCAGACTGTGGCTGCGTTGGGGACTTCTCTCAACAAAGAGCATCTGCAAACGCTCAAGCGATACAGTAAGAACACGATACTGTTGTTTGATGCGGATAAGGCGGGAGTGAAAGCGGCAGGGCGGGCATTACAGGTGCTGTTGCCGGGTGGTGCTTCTGTCAGCATTGGGGCTTTGCCAGAGGGGGAAGATCCAGATAGTTTTTTGCAAAAGCATGGTCGTCAGGCCATGGAGAAGATGTTGGTTGAGGATGTCAGCCCCGGTTTGGACTTCTGGACAAAGCATTTAATGGAGGAGGCAGGAGGCGATCCCGTTAAACTTCGAGATGTCACGGGTCGTGTCTTGGAGTTGTTGCAGGCGATCTCTGACCCGATCTTACAGAACTTTTATCTGCGTCGTGCATCGGAGCTATTGGAAGTGGAAGAAGCCCAACTACGGCGTGGGTTTTTTCGAGTCGTTAAGCATCCAGCACCAGCCACCCAGCGTCTTCCAGAGGCGTCGATACAAGAGGTTTCTCTTGACAATTCCATAAATATAGAGCATCGGGCACTGGCCAAACTGATCAAGATTGTGATAGAGAACCCGGATCTGTTTTCTTACGTTTCTCAAGCAGAGGTTGTCACAAGGTTACCAACGCCAAGCTTGTCACAGTTATGGGAACAGTTGATACGTGATGTACAAGAGGGTGCAGATGCCTCTTTTTTGAGCGAGATGGTGCTCGATGAATTGGAGAGGGAACCTGTATTCAAACGTCTTTTGGCACAAACGTTATTGAGAGATCCTCCTTTTGCAGGAGAAGATGTCGAAGACGAATGGGAAGCAATCCTGTTTACCCTACAACGTCTCGAACTGGAGCGTGAACTCCAAGCACTGCAAAAAGAGATCAAGATCGCCGGTCAGGAAGGAGCGCAAGATCGTTTACTCTCTCTTGTTCGGCAGAGACAGGCGGTGCAAGAGCGCCGTTTGACTTTAATCGCATCGAAAGATGCCAAGCAACAAGTGTTACCTACGTCTGAACCACCGAACAACGAAGCACCTTTTGCGGGAGGTTAGTCTATTCTAACCAAAACCAGGTGCAACTATGGAATAGCATTCGGTTGGAGTCAGGCATGGTTGTCTACGTGTTTTTTTCGAATTGTTTTCTATGAGCCTCGGTGAGGAGAAACTATCGATGGCAGTCACCAAAAGTAATCAGCGTAAAGAAGTAAAAGAGCTCCTTGAGTTGGGGAAAGAGCGGGGGTATTTGACCTATGAAGAGGTCAATGAGTTGTTGCCTCCTGATATCTTGGCCTCACAAGATATCGATGAGGTTTTTGACTTCTTTGGGGAATACGACATCGAGATCGTAGATGACCCGTCGAAGGCGAAGGTCAATCAGAAAGCGAAAGGCAAAGCCAGCACTCCGGCGGAAGAGTCTACCACCACGACAAAGTCAACGGACCCTGTGCGGATGTATCTGCGCAAGATGGGCTCTGTCTCGTTGCTGACCCGAGAAGGGGAGGTGGAGATCGCCCGGCGTATCGAAGATGGCGAGAAGCAAGTTCTCGATGTTGTGATCGGCTCTTCGATTGGAGTCCAGGAAATCATTGAGCTAGGAGAGCAGCTTCGTCGAGAAGAGATCCGGATCAAAGATGTGGTTCGCGATCTCGAAGAATATCCCGAGGAGTTGGACGAGGAGGAGTACACAGAGCGGATCGTGAAGTTGATCGATCGTCTCAAGCGTTATGCCCGTGATAATCGACGTATGCGTGAGCAGCTGAAGGGTGATGAGGCTGTCGAACAACATGAAAAACTACGACAAAAGATGGCTCGCAATGAAGGCAAGATGACAGACCTGATCCGCGAGATCCGTTTTAACAAGAAACAGCTTGAAGATATCATTTTGAAGCTCAAGAGTCTGATTGAGCGAATCACGCGAAGTGAAGAAGAGGTGCTCTCTTGTGAAGCTCGTCTGGGTGTGTCAACGGAAGTTTTTAGTAAGATGCTTGAGGAGATGGGGCGGTCGAAGAAAGACGAGCGTCGTATCCTGAAGCGTTTGAGTATGCGAAAAGAAGAAGCGTTGGAGATGGATCGTGTGATCCAAAATGCCCAACAAAAGATCCGTCGTGTGGAGACAGAAGCGGATCAAAGCCTCAACGAGTTGAAAGAGACCTACAAAGGTATCCAAGATGGTGAGCGCAAGGCAGAGCGTGCGAAGAGTGAGCTGATCGAAGCGAATCTTCGTCTCGTTGTGTCGATCGCAAAGAAGTATACGAACCGCGGCCTGCAATTTCTTGATCTGATCCAAGAGGGCAATATCGGTTTGATGAAAGCCGTTGATAAGTTTGAGTACCGTCGCGGTTATAAGTTCTCTACGTACGCGACATGGTGGATCCGTCAGGCGATCACTCGTGCGATTGCCGACCAGGCTCGAACGATTCGGATCCCTGTTCATATGATCGAAACCATCAATAAGCTCATTCGAACAAGCCGCTATCTGGTTCAGGAGATCGGTCGAGAGCCCACGCCTGAGGAAATCGCTGAAAAGATGGATATCCCTCTTGAAAAGGTTCGTAAGGTCCTGAAAATAGCAAAAGAACCTATTTCGCTAGAGACACCCATTGGCGAAGAAGAAGACTCTCACCTGGGTGATTTTATCGAGGACAAGAGTGTTGTTTCACCGATCGAAGCTGTCATCAACATGAATTTAGCAGAACAGACACGCAAAGTTTTGGCAACATTGACACCGCGTGAAGAAAAAGTATTGCGCATGAGATTTGGTATTGGTGAAAAATCCGATCATACGCTAGAGGAGGTGGGGCAAGACTTTGAGGTCACTCGAGAGAGGATTCGACAGATCGAAGCGAAGGCTCTTCGCAAGCTTCGACACCCCTCCCGAGCCAAGAAGTTAAAGCCATTTGTCGAAAATTGATTGACAGACATACCCTCTCTGCATATTATCAAGCACTTGATTGCACTGAAAGCAGTGTCAGGGCCCATAGCTCAGGTGGTTAGAGCTTCCGGCTCATAACCGGATGGTCCTTGGTTCAAGTCCAAGTGGGCCCACCCTTTCTGCCTTGTCATTGATGTTCCGGACTCATACTGTTGTACTAAGAGGATAGGCCGAATAACCGATGGACGATAGACCTCGTCGCCTCTATTTCTTTCATCCCATCATCATTCCAATCTACCCTTCCATGCTCCCCCCCCGGTTGTGTCGGACAAGCACATTCTCAGAAGTATCTTATAACCCTTGGTGTGTACCAAAAGGAGTATTCTCTTGCGAGAGGTCTTGAGCTGTTTAAGACAGTTACAAAAAGTCGATTTAGAGATGTTGGAGATCGTCAAAATCCGCGACACATTCCCTGCTCGGGTGCGCGATGTTGAGTTGGAGTTGACAAAACAACGAAAAGCCAGGGAAGCTGCCCAAGCCGCTTTTGATTCCGTGAATGAAGAACGGCTTGAGAAACATCAGAAATTTAAGGAGGATGACGAGCGCTTAAAGA
>JALTMC010000922.1:7143-8808 GCA_027005175.1 Myxococcales bacterium | reverse complement strand
CGGTGTTTGGATTGCCACTCCCATTGGCTCCACTGCGGCTGTTCTATCAGCAGGGGGGCAGCGGCTCGATCCCGAGAGCACTCAACTTCAATTCAGAGTTCGAGAGTTATACCAGCCTCAAGGTCATATCAGATGTGAAATGGTAGGGGGCATCTTTGATACCGAAAACCCTCTTCAAATCACAAATACCCTGCGCAAAGCCTGTCTTTACTTTGATGGACCTTGGACCAAATACCCCCTTCAATACGGAGATATCATTACCTTCACTCCGGCAAAACACCAACTTTGTCTCCTTGGACTTAAATAGTCGAAAGGTCAAAGGTGGAAAGTGGAAGGTCAAAGGTCAAAGGTGGAAAGTGGAAGGTCAAAGGTCAAAGGTGGAAAGTGGAAAGTGAAAGGTGGAGAGGCTGCTATGCAAATTTCGGTTGCAGGGCAGGTCGTTTTCTGGCGGGGGCAAGGTCTGCGAGGTAGGTGCGTTCGGGGGACAAGGAGAAGACAGTTTCTTTGAATTCACCGACAGCATCACCACCCACTTGGAGAGGTTGTGGTTCTTGATGGATGACCCGGACCTTGTCTGCGTAGTAATCGTAGATACGGGGGTGACGCCAGGTTCCCCGCCAGAGAGAGGGCAGGTTGGCAACGGCTTCCAAGGAGGAGACATTGGCGATACGCAGATTCATATGTTCACCCGTTGTGGCAAAGGGGAAGATATTGAACTGGTAGCCAAAGCAGGGGATGGTGCCTGCGCCCACAATGGTGATCTCACCATCATACAATGTTTCGCCAGGAGCATACTCTTTGACCGGCTGTCCATCCGGCCCTAACAGATAGGCTGTGGAGCCTTCATTAATGACTGTGGCGCAGGACTTCTTCTTGAAGAGCGTTTTGGGGATGGCCATTAACGCGACGGCGATGGCGTAGCCAATGCTACCGTGGCTCAGGAAGGAAAAGATGGAGTTGGCTGTGAATTCTTTGAGCTTTCGATACTCATTGAGGATAAGGCTGTCGTAACCAAACCCGGCAAAGGGTGCGCGTTGGCCATCGACAACAACCCAGCGGTGGGGTCGTATCGCGATGTTTTTGCCTTTGTGAACATGCTCCAAGTCTGGGAGTACGGAAGAGTTGGCACTCAGTGTGGATGCTACAGCATTGCCTGTACCCAAATGTAACACTCCAATCACGGGTAGATCATTGGGATTGTGATCCATCTCCTGACAGCGTTTGAGTTCTGTCAAGCAATGCATCAAGGTCCCATCTCCACCTCCTGTAAAGACCATGTCATACTGTTTGGTGTAGATCTCCTGGCAGTATGCTGTGGCCTCTTCGATGGTCTTGGAATAATAGATGTCTTCCTGTGGTATCACGTCGGAGAACTTTTGGATCCAACGTGGCTTGACCTTGCGGGCATTTCCGTTCAGCAGTACAGCAATTCGTGGGCTACCTTCAAATTGAGGCTGCAAAGCACGAGGAAGTGATGCCAGTCTTGTCATGGGTGTACTATCTAGTGTGTTTCTCATCTGACGATTCCTCTTACCGGTTTTGCCTTCTTGTTGTCTCTTTCAAAACAAAAAGGCGATGACTCCTTCTCAACTCCCTTCGGGTCGGGCGTGCCACTCCCTAGCAAGAAGTATTCCAGAAATAATAGTGAAGCAACTTGTTGGATGG
>JALTMC010000922.1:0-7133 GCA_027005175.1 Myxococcales bacterium | reverse complement strand
ACCGTACTAGAATGCTAGAGGTCACTTTGGAAGTGGCTTTGAGGTGCGAACCCTACTTCGCACCGCCACCTCGTGGTTGCGCCTTCGAGCACGTTTTTCTGGGCTGGCTTTGACAGAGGGCACGAAGTTGTTTATGATATTTGACAATAGGGAATTTCCCCTTGTAACGCGGCGATTGTGATGGCAATACAAACACCCCGGCTTCATTTCGTCAGAAAAGGGTCACTGTTTCGCTACCGCTGGTATGCGGGACCTGGTTTGGGCTCTATGGAGTTCAGACGAGAACTGAGTGACTACAATTTGGCCGAGCTTCAGACTCTGACTGCACAAGTTTATCGTATGTCGGAACGGCAACACAACACTGGACCCAGCCTACAGGAAGTGGGCCAGGCTCTCTACCAACTCGTTATTCCCGAAGAACTACACGCCTTATTTGAACGAAACCATTCCCCTCTCGCTATCTATGGTGGAGACCCGTTGTTTCCTTGGGAAGTCTTGCACGATGGCGAACAATTCTTGGGTATGCAGTTTCCGATGGGTCGTCTCCCAAGCTGGTTTGAACCAGGTCGTGACAAAGACAGTGGTGAGCATAAAGGAGTCGGTGGAGAACAACTCAAGATCGCTCTTTGTGCCGATCCTTTGGGTGATTTCTCTCCATCACAGCGTGAGATCGACTATCTTGTCGACAGTCTTCCTACACGTCAGTCACATCTCCGATTGTGCGAGGACAGCCTGACGTTGCAGGAATTGGAACATGTCTTATCTCCAGGGAACAACGACCACAGCTTGTTGTGGCATATCTCAGCTCGGGCGTCCTTTCATGCGGCTGATGGTGCGAAAATACCTTTGCAAGAAGGTTCTCTCTCTCCACAATCGTTGCGTTTCACTGCACCCCATCGCGTGTGGGCTTTCTTGCATTTGGGACAGGCCCCCAACACCGAACATAATCCCTCTGCCGCTGCTGTTTCTTTTGCGTCGAGCTTGTTGGAGCGAGGCGTACAAGGTGTGGTTGTCTCTTTGCGACCCAACTTTACACCGGGTGGTCGTCAGATGATCGGTGACTATTACCAGCTTCTCATGGAGGGAATGTCTCCTGCGGAAGCACTGGTGAATGCACGCCAACGATTCCTGGCTCGCAACCCCAATGACCCCGCATGGTCTTCCTTTGTGTTCTTTGGCAACCCCGGCGCTTTGTTGTTTGAAACATCACCACAACACCAAGAGGTCTCTTCCCAACGGTCCTTGGAGCCAGCGGCTGCTGGATTTAGCTCTCCTACGGGAGAGAGCCCAATGACCACGACAGGTTCCAAGCATGAGTTGCCACAAAAACCGATAGACCCGAATTTAACGGGTGATGGCGTGCTAGAGTATGACTTTGATCTCGAACAAGCGATTGGCATCGCCTTGATGGAAGCAAAAAATCTTCGCCAAGACTTTATCCGTACACCTCACCTTTTCATCGGTCTCACCAAATGTCCTGGCGGTGTGACACGTGCCTTGCTGGAGTCTTCTGGGTTTGAACCCAAAAAAGTACGGGACACGATCCGCTATGCGTTAGGCTTTGGTCATGCCTCCTTGGATGCCAAGATCCTGCCCACTCAGCGCTGTGCACGCGCTCTTAAAAATGCTGAGATGAATGCACGCAAAGACAGCGAGAAAGTGGTGCGGGAGCGTCATCTTTTGGCCGCCATCTTGCGAAGCGGTGAAGGTTTGGCGTTTGAGGTCCTCAAGAAAATGGGGGCTGATCCACAAAAGCTCTATGATCGCTTATTGCGTGGTGAGGCTGGGCAGGCACAAAGCCGCTCGACAGGTGAGACCCCAACCATCGAACGCTATGGGCGTGATCTGACCCAGCTGGCTCGTGAAGGCAAGCTACCCCCCCTTACGGGCCGTGCAGAAGAGCTGATGCGATTGGCCCAGATCTTGTTGCGTCGTTTCAAAAATAATCCATTGATTATCGGTGATGCTGGTGTTGGAAAGACCGCATTGATCGAAGGTCTAGCCCAACGAATCGTAGCCGGTGCTGTTCCTGAAGAGCTTCGTGGACGCCGGTTGATTGAGTTGTCTCTTTCCAGTCTTGTCGCTGGTACTCGGTATCGTGGTGACTTTGAAGAGCGTCTCACTCAGGTGATTCGAGAAGCTCACGACCACCCCGAAGTGATCTTGTTTCTCGATGAATTTCACACCATCGTTGGAGCGGGTGAGACCCATCAAGGAACATTGGACGCGGCTAATATTCTGAAGCCTTCTTTGGCTCGTGGTGAACTCCGATGTATCGGAGCGACCACACCCACAGAGTACCGTCGCTATATCGAGAAAGATGCAGCCCTGGAGCGTCGCTTTCATCCTCTTTTCCTCGAAGAGCCTTCTGTCGAAGATACACTGGAGATCTTGCAGGGTTCACGCTTTGGTTACGAAGAACATCACAACGTCGCTATTCCTGAGGAAGTTCTTGATCTCGCAGTTGAACTGGCGGTGCGCTACCTTCCTGATCGTCGGTTGCCTGACAAGGCGTTTGACTTAATTGATGAAGCTTGTGCTCTTGTCCAACTGCGCGGTGCCATCTCTTCGATGCTCACACCCGAAGGTAAAATTCGCACGCTTACTTCTTGTCCAGTGGTCTCGGAGAATACCATCTACAAGGTGCTTTCAGACTGGACAGGTATTCCTGTGGGTGAGATCTCACGCGAAGAAGGCCAGCGTTTGTTGGAACTCGACAAACGACTCGAACAACGTGTTATCGGTCAAGAGGTCGCTGTTAAAGCTGCGAGTGAAGCGGTTCAATTGGGACGCGCTGGACTCAAACGAGATGGTCGGCCCACCGCCGTGATGATGTTTATTGGGCCGAGTGGTGTAGGGAAAACAGAGCTGTGTCGCTCTCTCGCCAATGAGTTGTTTGGTGATGAGAGTGCGCTGATTCGACTCGATATGTCCGAATTCTCAGAGAAGCACAGTTCGGCTAAGATGCTGGGGGCTCCTCCGGGTTATGTGGGCTATGGAGAGGACAATCAAGTCCTATCTCAACTTCACCATCGCCCCTACAGTGTTGTGCTACTCGATGAGATCGAAAAGGCTCACACCGAGGTCCTCGACTTGTTTCTTCAACTCTTTGAAGACGGTCGCCTGACCGACTCCTTGGGACGCACTGTCGATGGACGACACGCTGTCTTTATCCTGACCTCCAATGTCTTTGGTGATCGGTTCTGGCGACATCGCCGTACTCTTGGATTCCAAACAAGCGAAGAAGGCGTCTTCCCGCAAACAGAGGTCGAACGGGAGCTTCTTCAACACTTCCGACCCGAGTTTGTCAATCGCATTGATGAGATCGTCTTGTTCAAACCACTGTCTGAAGAAACACTGTTGCAAATCGCACGACTGCGTTTTGAGGAGCTGGCAGAACGCGCTCTCCAACAGAATGTATATCTCAGTGCTGACGAAGATGCTTTGCTTTATCTGGTTCGACAATCGATGGATCCAGCGATGGGGGCGAGGCCCTTTATTCGTAAGCTTGAACGCGCTGTTGCAAGGCCCCTTAGCCAGTTGATCCTGGGCTCCATGACAAAACAATCCAAAGATACCCTGCGGGTTCAGTTTTGCCTGATTGATGATGAACCCAAACTCAAGATCCTCGAAACCGCCGCTCTCCCCTCCTTCACCCGCTCCAGCCCCAAAATCCCCGTCGAAAACTAAAAACCCCGCACTCAAGTTCGGGGCTGTCGATTTGCGGTATCTCTACTCTGGTAAGTCCTCTGAAGAGAGTTCTACCGACGTTCCGCACACTGAACAAATGAACTGAGTCTAATTGCGTGAAATATCTTGATAAAATAAATACCTTCGATGACGGTAGTGCTTTGTTATGTCAACTCCACGATCGAAGCATCGCAATGTCCAGCAAAAATGCGCCTTGAAAAACAAGGACTTTTTCGAGTAATCCCAAAGATTCATTTGTTCAGTGCGGAATGTCAGGAGTGGATTGTCGCGTCGTAGTAAAGCGCGGAAGGGCGAGATGCTGCTCTCTACCTCTTTGAGGGGTGGTTGTGGTCATGACCCTTGTGGCCATCACCTTTCTTATGGCTGTGGTCGTGCCCCTTGTGGCCATCACCTTTCTTATGGCTGTGGTCGTGCCCCTTGTGGCCATCACCTTTCTTATGGCTGTGGTCATGACCCTTGTGGCCATCACCTTTCTTATGGCTGTGGTCGTGGTCCTTGTGCCCATCACCTTTTTTATGGTCGTGACCTTTATGGCTGTGGTCGTGGCCCTTGTGCCCATCACCTTTTTTATGGCTGTGGTCATGGCCCTTGTGGCCATCACCTTTTTTGGCTTGGTTGAGAGCTTTGGATGAACTCTTTTTGACGGTTTTTTTTCCTGCTTTTTGTTTGCATCCAAAGTTTGCCGCTAAGGACAGGGAAAAAAGCATGCTGAGAAGGATAAAAAGGGTTCGATTTTGTCGTATCATAATGACACTCCTTTTGTGTGAGTTTGGCCTTTGCTGAATGATGAGGTCCATCATTCGCTCCGTAATAGACGTAAACCATTGAAGATGACGAGAAGAGATGCGCCTGCATCGGCAGCGATCGCCATCCATAATGTTGCAATTCCCCACAAGGCCAGGATGATGAAAAGCAACTTAAGTCCCAGCGCGAAGCTGATATTTTGTTTGATAATGGAGAGTGTTCGACGAGAGTGTTTGACCAGCCAGCTGAGTTTGTTGAGGTCATCGGACATAAGGGCGATATCTGCTGTTTCGATCGCTGCATCGGAGCCTGCGGCTCCCATGGCGATACTGAGACTTGCTACAGCCATTGCAGGGGCGTCGTTGATCCCATCTCCTACCATGGCCACCCATTTGTGAGTCTGAGTCAGCTCTTCAAGATGCTTCTTTTTTCCTTCGGGAAGGAGTTCGGCTTTGTACTCATCCATTCCGCTTTGTGCGGCGATGGTTTGTGCTGTCCCTTCGTTATCTCCTGTGAGCATTAAGACTTTCTCCACACCTGCTTGTTTGAGGGCAGCGACTGCATTCACTGTTTCTGCTCGCAGTGTATCGGCGATACTTATCAATCCACAGATGTGCTTCTCGTTTCCGACAAATACGACAGTGTGGCCTAGGGCTTCTAGCTCTTCCGCCTGTTTGTGTAGCTCAGGGGGATCCTCTGTCTTTTCGTGAAGCATACGATGGCTTCCGATCCAAAAGGATCGCCCTTTGTATTCTCCCTCTGCTCCTTTTCCCTGGATGATCTGGAAATTCTCGGCAGGCGACGCTTCAATTCCCATTTTTTTGGCTTGTTGAAGTATCGCTTTGGCGAGAGGATGATCACTTTGTAACTCTAAGGACATTGCGATCTCTAGAAGTTCCTCGTCATTGTATTCATTCCAGGGAACCATCGTTTGGACTTCTGGCTCTCCACGAGTGAGTGTTCCAGTTTTGTCTACGGCAAAGACTTTAATACGGGCAGGAGCTTCTAGGTAAATACCTCCTTTGATCAAAACACCTTGACGTGCAGCTGAACTGAGGCCTGCAACGATACTCACAGGAGTTGATATCACGAGAGCGCAAGGGCAGGCAATCACTAAGATGACCAGAGCCTGATAAAACCAGGCTTCCCAAGAGCCGTATCCAAGTAAGGGGGGAGCCACTGCGAGTACTACCGCAAACCCCATCATCAAAGGGGTGTAGTAACGGGCGAAGGTTTCTACCCACTGCTCACTATTTGCCCTTCGTGATTGGGCTTCTTCCACCATACGGATAATACGAGCCAGGGTTGTGTCTCCAGCGATTCGAGAGACTTTCATTTCGATGGCGCCATCGCCATTTATGGTTCCTGCAAAGAGTTCGCTCCCCTCTTGTTTCGAGACCGGCATCGATTCTCCTGTGATCGGGGCCTGGTTCACAAAGGTTGTTCCCTTGGTTTGCACTCCATCAAGAGGGATCTTTTCGCCTGGGCGAACAAGAACGGTAGCTCCCAAAGGAACCTCTTCCACAGGTTTTTCTTCGATGTCTCCATCGTTTGGACAGATGTAGCGAGCCATCGTTGGTGTGAGGTCCAGCAAGGAGCGAATCGCTCTTCTTGCCCGCCCCACACTCCACGACTCAAGAAGCAATGCGATGGAAAAGAGCCACACCACCATGGCCCCTTCCAGCCATTCTCCTATCAGGACTGCACCAAGTACAGCAATTGTCATCAACAAGTTCATGTCGGGTCTGAATCGTCGTATGGCAAAAAGGGCTTTGGGGTAAATAAACCACCCACCTGAGATCATCGCAACTGCATACAAAAAGAGCGACAACAGAGGGTAGGCATGAGTGGAGCTACTGCTGCCTGCAAACGCATGGAAGGCACCGTGTTTGCTCGCATGATAGAGAAACCCTAGGAGCAAGCATACCCCACTCACCGTCACCATAAGGTGTCGGCTATTTTGCTCCCACCAAGAGGGAGCTCCTTTCTCTTGCGAGAGGTGATCTTCCCATGTGCTTGCTGACATCCCTGTCCGCTTGATGGCTTGTATGATGTCGGAAGGAGAGGATGGTGTTTGCTCTTTTACCATCATCTTTCCCTGAATCAAATCAAACGCAAGGTTCTCTTCTCCTCCGACAAGAGGCCCTACCTCATGTTTGAGCGTTGCGACTTCTTCCGCACAATCCATCCCACGTATTTTGAAAGATTGTTGCGTCACTTTTTCACCTCTTTTTCAAAGCTTGAGGATCTATGTCCACCCTCAGGGGTAAAGGAATTAGAACTCTCGATGTTAACTTTCTTCTCCATACTCGAACTTCTCCCATAACAAAACGACCAGAGCCACTCCACAACAAAATCCTGGAGAGCCTGGCCGCTTTACGCAAAAGTACTTTGTTTCTTCTGCGTTAACACTTGACTTTTTATGTCGGAGGGGGAAGGTCCTCTGGCATTGCAAAGCTAAGCTCTTCCGGCTCTTCCGTTTCTTCCGGCTCTTCCGTTTCTGGGGTGGTCTTGGAAGGCAGTCCCCAGCGGCTGTACACAGCGGGGAGAACGACGAGAGTCAGAGTTGTTGAAGTGAGAATACCACCGATGACAACCGTGGCAAGGGGCCGCTGTACCTCTGCACCAGCAGAGGCAGAGAAGGCCATTGGAATAAAGCCAATGGCGTCGGTAAGAGC
>JALTMC010000921.1:2064-8815 GCA_027005175.1 Myxococcales bacterium | reverse complement strand
TATCATTACAATATGAGGGCAGTAAGGGGACGTTGGAGAGAGTCGTGGATGGACAACAAATTCAGTTACCATCGCAAAGTCTGGGAACAAAGGTGGTCCGAGAGAGAGGGGGAGGGGGTTTGTTGTGTGGAATTGTGAGAGTTTTAGAGGGCAGGGATCGTTACGCTTTTGAGGTTGAGTGTGTAGAGGCCAAAGTGTCCAGAGGCGAGGAAGGCTTTGTCTCCAGCAAACTCGATATATGTGACCCAACCGAGGGTACGTTCAAAATGGGTTCCTCTGGGTTTGGAAGCATCTTGTGTATCGACAACCAAAACACCGTCACCTCGGACATTGATGAAGAGGCGCTTGTTGTGGGTTCCCATCAACTGGATGTTTGTGGCTTTGGTGTCTCCTTCAAACCGCTTGCGGAAGAAGTTTGCTGTCATATCGAAGATTTGCAAGTGAGCTGTGCGGTTCGAGTAGTTGAGCTTCTTTTGATAGAGATAGTACCAATCGCGATAGGTGGTCAGGTAGAGGCGTGAGCCATCGATCAACAGGCCACCCATATCCCAGCCGAGGAAGCTGCGGAAGTCACGGAGGACAGCCTTCTTCCCGTTGGACTGAAGGTCGAGCAGATACAAGCGGAAGAAACGTTGGTAACGTGTGCTCCAGCTTCCTGGTCGATATTGGTAACTCTGTCGAATGTTACCCGAATCTTGGGTTAAGAAACGAACAGTATTACCCACACGGAATGCTTTGAGCAGCTTGCCTGGGATATTGATGTCATTGCCTTTTTTCCATGTCCCGTTGACCAGTTTCCAGCTCTGTGCGTAGTAGCGATACTTATAGTAGGTTGAGTTGTATCTCTTGTAGGTTCCGGCACTTTTGCGCAACGTGATGAAGAATTGATTCTTGTCCAAGCCCACGATACCTGTGTAATAGGTTGGGATGCCGCGAACACCAGAGTTAGTATAGCTATACTGGTACTTGCCAATTTCTTGTGTGCTAATGCTTGGCTTGTCTGGGTTGGTGATATTGAGGTGCAATATCTTTGTGGTGTAAGTATAGGTGCGACTTGTTCTTTCATACGTACTCTTGGTGAAGTAGTAGGTGAGACCTTGTGCTGTGGAAACAAACTGAGATGTGTTGTTGTAGCCAAAGTAGTAGGGGCGCCACACTCCACAGACATAGGGGTAGTAAGGGTAGAAAGCGTCGGGAACAACCACAGAGCCACGTTTCTTCGGATGGGTGGGGTCGGTCAGGTCATAGATCAACATCTCACTTTGGTTGTAGTCAAAGTAGGGGTACTTTTTGCTGTTGCGAGTGCGGTATTTTAGGATGCCACGGAAGAACAGCATCAAGTTGCCATGACGCAGCACTCGACGAACTTGGCCAATCTTGAATTGAGAGATAATCTTGGCATCATTGATGTCACCTGTTCCGAGCTTCTTGACGCGGAACTCGTTGTACTTGTCAAAGTAACGACCGAGAGTGACACGTTCCAGGATGTAGTTGCCAAAGCGATAGACAGACTTGATATAAGGGGCAATTTCAAAGGTGCTCAGCATCTTGGGGTTGCTGATATCATCGAGGTCAACCAAAGACATATGGGTTTGGGACAGGTTTGCCACGATACGACGCTTTTTGGTTGAATTACCCACTTCCAGAATCACTGTGCGTTTGACAGCACCCTTGGGGTGAATCATCGTGCCGACATTTTCCAGGACATTTTGATTGAGGTGGTCTTTTTTGGGATCGTACTTGGACAGGTCCCACTTCATGATACCAATGGCACTCTGGTAGTTGTACCACCACCATGCTCCACCTTCGGCGCTTTTGGCGTAGTAGCTGATGGGAACAGTCAACAAGTTCTGGGTACCCATCTTGTGTTGACCGATCATCTTGTGTGCTTGATCCAGGTTCCAGTTGATCTCGGAGTTGACCCAGCGGCTGCCACCTTTGATTGCGATGCACTTGCGCTGAACCAGTCGAATTTTGCTCAAGTCTCGAACATCGATCAAGCTGACTGCCAAGTTGGTTCCTACGCGCTCATTGCTGAACCCTGTACAGCTAGAAGAGTTATCACGACCAATCGCGAGTAAGAACTTTTTATTCTCGACAAAGCGGAAGAGGTTCACGTCACCGCTGAGTCCATCAATTTTACTCATGATCTTGAGGTTGGATGGGTCCTTGAAGCTGATGGCGTAGAGGGGGTCGATGCGTCGAGCTGTGATGGCATAAGCCACACCGCGTTCACGGTCAAAGACGCTGCCGCGAACGGTTTCGTTGGCTTTTCCGAAAGCCAACTCGTCAAGAACTTTGGGGTTCTTCCCGTTGCTGATGTCGAGAGAGACCAGGGTATTCTTGAGCACACTTTGGCTACGGCAACCTGTGCTAGTCCACTCCCTGCGTTGGAAAATCCCGTAGTACACGCCACGATTTTTGGCTTTGTCAAAGATGTAAGTCTGTTTGAACTGGTCGCCGAGATCACCCTTGACCGTAAAGCGTGTGTGAAGATTGATCTTGCCTTTGGGGTCGCTGATATCCACAACGTTCATGATGGTGTACTGGCCGCTGTTGTATTCGCTACATCCACCAGTGCGACGGTAACTGCTTTTGTACCAACGTTCGCCAACGAGCAGTGCATTGGAGGTTGCAGAGATGGTGACTCCGCGAAAGGAAGTACTCTCATAAAAACCATTGGCGGCTAGGGTTTGGGGCTTGGGTGCATCCTTGATCAGATCGAGACTTTGTACTTTGCGAACCGCTTTGGGATTCTCTACATTGAAAGAATAAACCGTTGCTTGGTCATTTTTACGAGGCTGGCTGCTGTATCTCCAGCCCCAATAATAATAACGAGGGGTATAGGATACAACATAAATGGTGTTGTCGATCTTACGGGATACGCCTTCGCGCAGTCGGCCTTTGATGTCGAACCGTTGCAGTACCTTGGGTCTTTTGGGATCGGTGATGTCGATCGTCACCAGTTGGGAGACATTGCGACGGTGAAACTCCAATTTGCCCTTGGTGCGCATCATATAAAGAGCGTCACGAACCAAAGCATAGACCGTATTCTTGGTCACAAACATCTCGATGGGATAACCGAAGACTGGGAGATTGTAGAGTTTTTTGGGGTTCTTGGGGTCAGACAGATCAAACAAGGTCAAACCTTTGTATGTGTTTAAGTAGAACAGCATATTGCCGAAGGTGCGGTATAGGTCGGCTTCTTCGACTGTACCGGTTCGACCGCTAGGAGCAGCCTGGTTGCCTGAGCTTTTGTTATCTGCGTTAGCGCCTGCGCTTGGAGCGTTTGAGCCTGGGCCTGCCTGGCTGGAACGCTCACTGCTGGAACCATAATCTGAGTTGCTTCCGTTGCCAGCTTCGTCCGTGACGAAGTCGGTCTGCCCTGCTTTGTGAGGGGAGTCTACACCGGGAGGATTGGGTGGATCTACCGGACCCATCGTACAGCCCGCTCCCAACATCAAGGCCAGTATACTTATCACAACGATCCATCGTCTATGCCACAACATGTTCATCCTTCTTTCTCTTGCTTCCCAGCGGGAGGTATGTCCCTGGTGACTACATTTTCTCTCATGACACATGCATCCCCATGAGCCACGGTTCTCTTTCCAGAATTGGTTCTCTCCCAAAGCAAAAAGAATGCCCAATTCTTGAATTTATGTTATCGTTCTAATGTTCTTAGTGTTTCTTCCGTCTGCCTGTCCTGTGTGCCTCTTGCTGAACGTATCTTTCTCACAAATATTTGAGGGGGGATACTGGGTTTTTTGAGCGAGGCACCGACTTTTTGAGGGACCTACATCAGAGTGCGGAGTCATATCGTTGTCTTTGGGTTATGATTTTTCCAACGGACTTGATCTTGACCTGGACGGTTCTCGGAATTAACCTGTTGGACAAATTGCGTGTACTGTATTAAACGCTAAGGCGAAGAGTGTGTATAGTGAGAATTTGCTCATCGTCTTTTGGCCCGCAACTGTTCTGTTGCAATAGAAGGAGAATGTAGGATGAAATTGGTACGTTCGTTGTTTTTTTGGGGATGGACCCCTGTGATGTGTCTTGCGGTTCTTGCTGGCTCTGTTGCCTGTGGTCCCGGTGCGCCACCTGAGCCACCCTCTGATGTGAAGACCGACAATGCAAATGTCAACATTGATGGTCAGATTGTTTTGACCTGGACTCTTGCACAAGGGTTGCAGAAGAAAGTTGCTAAGTTTCGAGTCTATCGCTCGGATCGTACAGACGGAGATTTCAAAAACAACTTGGTCAAAACGATTACCCAAGCGGAAGGTACCTTGGATAAGGCGAAAAAACTGTATGCCTACAAGTACCGAGATACCAATGTGATCGTTGGTGGTAAGTACGAAGTCCCTTTTTTCTACCGTATTTCTGCAGTAGGCCCCGATGGTCGCGAAGGCAAAATGAGTGCCCCTCTCGAAGCGCGAACCAAAAATCAAACAGAGCCTGATTATGTAGCGGATATCAAAGTTTCGGGTAGCAACATTTTTAATGACATTTTGGGCAAGGCAGAGCCACGTATCATCATCTCATGGAAGGCAAATCGAGAATACGATATCGATGGATACTATGTCTTTCGTATTGACAAAGATGAGTCCATTCCAACAACAAACCCTGCCCAAGCCATCAACAAAGAAGGGTTAATCCCTCATAAACCGGGGAAGACGATCAGTTGGGCTAACAATCTCAAGGAAGACGAGATTGGAAAGCCTTATTGGTATACCGTCATTGCTGTGGATAAGGGGAATACTCTGGGTCGTAGCCGACCCTCAGAGCGTTTTCGTGGTCTGACGTTGAATACCGCAACTCTTGTCTCTCCCGCGAATGGTACTACCGCCGCCAAGCCTGTGTTTAAGTGGAAAGAAGTGGACAGTGCAAATGGCTATGTTGTGGTGGTTCAAGCTTCCCCTCGTGGTGATGTCAAATGGCGGTCCAAATTCATACCCAAAGGAACAACCGAGGCTACCTTGCCTTCTTCCGTAGACCTTACTCCCTCTGTCAATTACTATTGGTTCGTTTCCGCTTATGCGGAAAATCCCAAATCCAAAGAGGACAAAGGCAACTCAACCTCCAAGCTTTGGGTCTTCACCGCCGCAAGTGACGACTGATTCAAACTCCAAGTTTTGGGGCTTCACCGCCGCAAATGATGACGGATTCAAACTCCAAGGAGGGCGGTTTCTCATTTGGCAGGGCGGAGCGCACAATCGAAGTGTTCAATCGAGGGGCTATGTTAGGCTCCAAGGAGGGCGGTTTCCCATTTGGCAGGAAGGGCTGGTCCTTGGTACTTGCCCATGGCTAGGTGTTGAAGATGTGTTGGGGCAGGCTCGCTCTGTTCGATAAGTTGGAGGAGCTCATCAACACAACCAAACAACATGCTGTTGTCTCGGGGCTTGTAATGCTTGAGAGCCCGCTCATAAACTCGGTGGTTCTTGAGGAAAGCATCAATCGCTTCTGGATCGAAGGTGCTTCCTGCCACACCATATCCAAGCTTTTCCAGATACCGGGCATTAAAAAGTTGCTCTGCTTGTTTGGCAATGGGGATGGTATACATTGGTACATGGAGGTGAACAGCTTCACACATCAGAGAGAAACCACCACCGGCAACCACAGCTTTGGCTGTGCGTAAGTCTTCCACAAACTGCTTCTCATCAAAAGCACACATTGTCAGATTGTCCCACTGTCCAGGTTTGTCACATCCGTAAATCCTGAAGGAGTATGGAATTTTTCCCAACGCTCGCAAGAACTCTGGTTCTTGTGCGCTGTGATGGTAAACGAGAACATGCTCACCATGCTCACGTTTTGCCTGGATGATCTCTTCTCGTAGAATGGGGGGCAACAGCGTGGTTCGTCTGTTTGCCACAGGTGGAAAGTAAAACCCACTGACCAAGTAGTGATAGGCAAACGGCATCTTGCTGCGAATAAAAGTTCGAGTCATCTGAAAGGAGCCTTTGTCTTCCTGGGTTTCGAGGCCGTGCAAGTGATGACATCGTGTCATGGCTTGTTGGTTGTCGATACTGATAAGAGGCACTTGATGATTCATGGCATACAACCAAGCCCAAGACTCAAAGTCGCTGAATACAACATCGGCCCTAAAACCCTCACGTTGTATTTGATGGTAAACACGAATATTTCGCAGTACACTTCGCGGAGCACAAAGAGCATTTTGGAGCACTGTGCTTCCCCATTTCATCCCATCCGCCTCATAGTGAAGCTTAAATCCTTCAATCTCATGTATCGTCAAATTGGAGTGGTGCCCCAATGTTCGTACAAGGAATGAATAGGCTTTGTTTGAGACTACAACACGGATCTCATGTCCCTGTCCCAACAATTGCTCCAACAACACACGACTACGCGTCGCATGCCCCATTCCTTCTCCTACAATTCCGTATAAGATATCCATGACAGGATCCTTTATCGTTGTTGAGTCGTTGTGGTTCTCACGTTATCAACTCTATGGACCTTTGTGTTCTTCACTGTGCTTGCTGTGTCTTTCTCACATCGGCTCAGACTTTGCTCGCTCTCGTGACGAACAACATGAATCTCTCGAACAGCGAAAATCATGCCAGTTGGTATTGCTGACCCAATAGGACTCTTATGTTCTTGTAATTATTTTGATATCTTTCCTCCGCAACACGTCCTTGATGAAAAATAGACAGATCCAGTCAAGCTTTTTGGCTGCGTAGGAGCGGTGCCAGTTGGGTACTTGGGGTGACGGTGAGCTATCTCACAGTTTTATGGTAGG
>JALTMC010000921.1:0-2054 GCA_027005175.1 Myxococcales bacterium | reverse complement strand
CTATCGCCTCAGGTAGTTGAGAATCTTGCTCTTTTGGCTTCGGCGGATACGTAGAACTTGTCGCTTCTGGCGTCGGGTGCGAGCTTTGTTGCTCATGATGAGAAGGAACTTTTCTCGTTTGGCATAATTTGCCAACTGTGAGGTATTCCAGTTCTTGAGCAGCACATAGCACTTGGAAGGTTTGGAGTGTCTCGATCTTCCGGCTGCGAGGAACACACCGCAGTAGAAGGAGTGGGTTCCGAGATCTTTGCAAGCCTTGGTTGCCAATATCTGGCAAGCTCTGGGGCTGATGCGTCTGGTTGTCCGTTTTCCCGACTTCAACATCCCATGGATTGTCTTTTTGGCCAGGTTTTTTTGGTAGGTTTGGAACTGCTGCATTCGAATTGGGTTGCTCTCCGAAATCAGCTTCATCTTCTTTATAATTTCTTCTTGACGTTGCAACACCGCCAGCCTGTCTCTCCATTTGTTCTTCATCAACAAAGAACACTGATTTTGATTGGCATTCCTGTGTCGCGCAACTTTTACATAGGTCTGACAAAAGAAGGCATCAAACCCCAAACGAGTACAGATCTTCTTGGCCATCTGAGTGCATGGCCTCTTGGAAGGTGCCTGACTGACAGGTATTACCAGAAGTGTAAGGCCCAACAACATAGGTAACAATGGAGGCTCCTTTCAATCGTCGAAAGTCAAAGGTGAGAGGTCAAAGGTCAAGCACGATTCACCTACATTTGAATGAGATCCTTCGTTCGGCATCGGTCAAATGTGGCAAACCACGAGCATGGGAATTTATTCCCATGTGTCAGCCACATATTGACATGGGACAAGCCCGAAGCGGGCTCTAGCACTGGTATCAATGATACTGTGACTCATCAATTGTAGTCTCCTATTTTGACTCGCCTAGAGTCCCTAGGAAGGACTTACCCATTGGCTATCTCCTGGAAATCTGGAGCCTGAGAATTCATTCTCAGGTACACTACTTGGTGTAGATCTTTTCAAAGATGGGCTTGGTGCTCTTCTCTGTATAGAACTGAACTGTCATGCTGCGACCTTTGATATGGATATAGGTGAATCCGATATCGCTGTAGTTCTGGAACCAAACGGGGTTGCGCTTGGTGTTACCGGCTTTTTTTCTTTTGGCTCCAGCACCGTGAACGAGGAAGTTTGTGCCGCATTTTTTCTTCAACAATTGCATATTGTGGTCATGACCGGCGAAGTGGAAATCAACCTTGCCACAGATCTCTTTTTCAAAGAATTTCTTAACCGAGGCTCCACTGACAAAAGGAATAAAAGGTATCCCTTCATATTTACCCGCGTTTCCATGTGTACCATTGGAAATATAGGGGTGGTGTGAAAAGGAGAAGGTCCACACACTCTTCTCTCGCTTTGCTTTGGCCAGCGCTGAGCGGACAAAGTTACGCTGAGGCTTAAGATTGAGGCCTGGTAACCCCTCAAAGAAGATCTCACAGGAGTTGAGGTTGACAAAGGTTGCATTCCCTTTTTTAAAAGAATAAAAACTATTGGGAAACACAAACTGTGGGTCGGTCTTGGCGTAGTCTCGATAATACTGAAACTTCTTGAAGTTGGCTCCAAGTCCACCTACACCATCTGTGCCATAGTCATGATTACCAATAGTGATGTAGAAGGGGAACTTCAACATCTTGTATGCGTCGGAAAACTTTGTCTTGAATTGTGCGTCGTTGGCGCTCTTTACTCCAGTGTCGTAGAAGTTGTCACCAAGAAGGATCCCAAAATCACAGGGTCCACGACCGCCGGGCTTTGCCTCAGCATCGCACTTGCGCTTGATCGCAGCAGCCACAGCCTTTTGCTTTGGGGTCCCTGTTCCTGTGTCACCCATTGTGATGAAACGGATCTCCTTAACAGCAGGAGGCGCACGATCAGGGGGCGGTGTTGTCCTCTCAGAGGGTGGTGTGGTCCTTTCAGGGGGCGGTATTGTCCTTTCGGGTGGAGTGACAGGTTGCTCGGGTGTGCTTGGCTCCAACTCCGGACCCGATGGGCTCTTCTCTACAACAGTCTCTGGTAGTGTGACATCGTGG
>JALTMC010000920.1 GCA_027005175.1 Myxococcales bacterium | reverse complement strand
ATCTTCATCAGGCTCGCGTTCCGGCTCTTCTCCCTCGGGCTCAGCCATCCTTGTCCCCAAAAACAAACAATCCCTCTCCACAAGAAACTCCTCTTTGGCTTCTCAACCTGGAACACGGCGGCCTCACGGTGATAAGGTCGTATCGAACGGAGCTTCTGGTGATAAGGTCGCATTGAACGGAGCTTCTGGTGATAAGGTCGCATCGAACGGAGCTTCTCCTCGAAAGTCCCGGTTGAGTCGATTAAAACGATTCCTTCGACAAGCCCGACAAAAGCGCAAAAGACGTCTGCGTCAAAAGCGCAAGAGACGTCTGCGTCAAAACAAAAAACAATCTTCTGTGGTTCATGTGCGCCGATCGGTTCGACCCAAACGTCGTACGGCTCGCCATATCCGGCACATTGGGCGGCCCCGCCTCGCCAGTGTGTCTCTCCCTTCCATCGTTGACTGGCCTGGTGCCCAACAGGTGGGAGTGCCTGCGGGTCAGGTGATGACGGGCTCTTCCAATACAACCTCTCAATTATCGACAGGGCGGGTCCTATCGCTGGGGCGTGGATTTTGGATGTGGCGTACGGAGGTGACACAAGCACAGTTTCAGTCTCTGATGGGATACAATCCGTCCCACTTTAAAGCTTGTGGCAAGAGGTGTCCTGTTGAGAATGTCAGTTGGCATGAAGCTGCGGCCTTTTGCAATGCATTGTCCAGACAACAAAAGAGACCTTTGTGTTTTGAGTGTACCGGCAAAGGCCGAAACGTGTGGTGTATGATCAAACGCAATTACTGGGGCAAGCGATATTACCGTTGCAAAGGCTGGCGATTGCCTACAGAGATCGAGTGGGAGTATGCCTATCGCGCAGGTACACCGGCTCCGTATTATTCTGGAAAGTGTTTGTCGTCATCACAGGCCAATTTCAATGGCAGTGTGACAGCCTCTGATTGTCCTAAAGGGCGCTATCGCAAACGCACCATGACAGTTGGCAGCTTTAAGCCAAACGCATGGGGGATCTATGATATGGCTGGGAATGTATGGGAGTGGGTGTACGACAGCTACCAACCATCACTTCCCACCAAACACAATGCTGTTCGGATTGGTAATTCTCGCCGTGTGGTTCGCGGCGGAGGATGGTATAGCCCCGCACGTGAGTGTCGTGCCACCGCCCGTGAAAGTTACTCCAGCACCAAGCGTGGAATCATCCTGGGATTCCGACCCACAAGAGGACGGTGAGGGAGTCCCAGAGTCGAGGCGTCCGTCCTTACCTTAATACAGGAGCACGGGTCACTCAAACAGGAGCACGGGTCACTTAAGCTGGATTGTTCGCTGCTTGAGCCGGGTGGAATCATCCTGGGGTTCCGACCCACAAGAGGGAGGTGAGGGAGTTCCAAAGTCGGGTCGTCCGTTGCTTGAGCCGGGTTGATACCCGCTGGAATATTTACTTTTGACTAATTTTTTGTGGTGGGGAGGCAAACTTTGTTTCCTTTGGGGCCATCCACAAAGATGACATTCTTCGTACAGGTTGATTGGCTGGAAGAGCATTCCCCTTTCTCTTTGCAGATCTGGAAGCAGTACTTCTTTCCGTTGGTGTGAGAGACACAGGTGGAGCCTGTGGGGCAACTGCTGTCGGAGGTACAGCCTTCAATACCGCAGTACCCTCCGACAAAAGCGGTTAAACAGGTCAGCTTCTTTTTGTCATTGCAGTCCGTATCTTTGGTGCAGGCGGCACCGATTTCAGCTTTGGGGGGGCCACCACAGGCGATACCGAAGGCAACCATCAGGAACAATCCCAACAAACCGATCCAAATACGCATCCTCTCCTCCTTGTAAGAATGAAATTAAACCAACTTCGCTTTCTATTCTGATCACAAAGCATCGGGTCACGGTGTTTATCGAATTTTTTCCGAGTGGGCGTCAAGTGGGTTGGCAGGTCGAGTCGATGGTGTCTCTATCCTGAATGATTCACGAAACGCTGAGCTACCACTCGCAAAGTCCGGAATATGCAGCGTCATGATTGGTCCGCCATCCTCGACGGTACACTGTATCGCCTGTGGAGGCGGATCTGCGCTTTCCTCCCACCTGCTCGTCCTTTCCTTCGCTTTTCCTTCAGCAATTATGAAGACATCAGGACATGGAGAGAGGGATGCTTGTTTCTCGGGAGGACACCCAGAGTTCAAGTCAAAAGAGGAAGTCGGACT
>JALTMC010000919.1 GCA_027005175.1 Myxococcales bacterium | reverse complement strand
AATTACCTCCGGTTGTGAGGTGGCTTCGATTACCTCCGGTTGTGAGGTGGCTTCGATTACCTCCGGTTGTGAGGTGGCTTCGATTACCTCTGGTTGTGAGGTGGCTTCGATTACCTCCGGTTGTGAGGCGGCTTCGATTACCTCCGGTTGTGAGGTGGCTTCGATGACCTCCAGTTGTGAGGCGGCTTCGTTAGGGACTTTGTTCTCTAAACTTGGTGGTCGCTCCAGTATATCGGGAGGAACTTCAAGGCCAGGTAGTGGTTTGAGGGTGGCTTCTTCATCCTCTTTGAGGGGAGACTCTACCGGTGTTGATGGTGAAGGCATGGTGGGCTCGACACGATAGACGGTTGTGGGGTCGTCATCACCGATGGAGGCGGGTGGAAGAGGTGGCACTGAAACATTGGTGGATTCTACGACGAGAGATAGTTCGTCCAGAACTTCCGAAGAATTTGCGTTAAGTGAGACCTCTACTTCTTCGGAGCTGGGGGCGGGGGTTATGGACGTATTACCCGATTCGGTCTGGGGTATGATGGGTTTTTTTATTTGTGAGCTGCTAACTCCAGGTACGCGAGAGATGACCGTGTCATTGGTGGGCAGAGGTACGACCTTGTTTGGAAGTAAGTTTGTTTGGTGCCAGTGTGGATGTTGTCCTGCTGGGTCCAGCGCGGCTGCGAGTAAGGACCATGTCTCTTCCATGGACTCTGGGCGCTCCTCTGGGGTTTTGCCCAGAAGACGTGCTTGAAGTTGTCGCAGTGCTTGTGGAAAACTATCATTGAGCTCTGGGGCTGGCAGGAGCAGGTGTTCGATGCCAAGGCGCTGGACACTCTGGCCTTGAAAGGGAGGTTGACCCACAAGCATTTCGTACAGAATGACACCAAAGGAGTAGATGTCTAAACTTTCTGAATTGACTTGGCCGCGAAACTGTTCGGGAGCCATATAGACGGGGGTTCCCATTAACTTGGCACCCGTAATGGAGTCGCGGGCTGCGGCGAGGTGGGCGATTCCAAAGTCGAGGATCTTGACCATCAAATGGCCCATATCGCGTCGAATCAAAAATACATTTTCAGGCTTTAAATCGCGGTGGATAATACCTTTGCGATGGGCCAGAGTCAGGGCCTGGCAGATCTGACGGGAGATCTCCCCCACTTCTTCCAAAGGTGGTGTTTTGTCGTGTTCTAAGAATGCCTTGAGAGTCTCGCCTTCGAGGTACTCCATGACAATATAAGGGCCAATACCTTCGGCAACGTCGAAATCTGCGATGAAAACAACATTTTCATGTTGCAGCTGGCTAGCTGCTTGTGCTTCGCGAAAGAATCGCTTGACGATCTCATCACGTCCTGCAAATGCTGGATGTAGGATTTTGATCGCAAAAGGGACTTGAAGGTGCACATGTACAGCTTCATAGATGCTGGCAAAAGATCCTGCACCGATGCGTTTGACCAACTTGTATTTGCCCAGGGTTCGTCCTTCCAGCCAGTCTCCAGACGTGTCAGAGCCTTTTGGCTTGGTACTCTGGTTGTTGGCTGGGGGCGATTTTTGCTCTGTCATGCGCGTCACGGGTTGTGTAGGAAGAGAATGTTATGAGCCTAAGCTCCTGTTTTTCCTGTCCTAAGTGTTGAAGAAGCCTTCGGGTGGAAGGTTTCCCCAGGGAGTTTGGGAATTGTACGCGATTTTCAATCGAAATTCCAACTCTGTGTTGGATTTTCGGAACCATAGGACGATTGTCAGGTCGTGTCAAGCGTACGCCACCAAGCCAGGGCCTCTCCCACCAAATACAGGGAACCTGCCAGTAGAATCACCGGACTCTGCTCTGGAGCAGAGTGGGGTGTTGATGTGGCCTTTTGCAGGGCCTCTTGGAGTGAGCGAACACAATGCAGGCTTCTTTCTTTTTTGTCGATCCTTTGGGCGATCGCGAGGAGTTCTTTGGGTGAGGCTGAGCGAGCTTGTTGTATGGGGCAAAGGATGAGGGTTTCCACATGAGGAATCGCTATTTGTAACAGGGAGGTTAACTCTTTGTCTTGCATGGCACCAAAGATCAGACACAAGGAAGAGTGGTGGAAGTTGTGCAGGAGGGCCTTCATCGCTGATGGATTGTGAGCACCATCCAGCCAGATGTCGTGATGGTTCCAACGGAGCTTTTGCATACGTCCTGGCCAGCTTACCTCTTTGACCCCTCGCCGAATCGCTGCTGGTGAGCAGTGAAATCCCTCCTCCTGAAGCAGGGCTGTGGCGGCCAAGGCCAAGGAGAGGTTGTGCTTTTGGTATGTCCCTTGTAGCCCAGGTGAAAGCGTATGCCACCACTGGACATCCTGACCATCCGGTGTCTGAGTGATGTTGTTTTGAGGGTGGGTGAGGTTGGGAAAATCAATACCAATACGCCACAAGCTCGACGGTTGAATGCGCTCTGTCTCCTCTAAGATCGCTGACAAGGCCGGTTCTGTGTGAACCCCTAGGACCCCTGGGCGATGGGGGCGAAAACCAGCAGCTTTGTCCCGCGCGATATCTCTGATCTCTGTTCCCAACCAGGTGCTGTGATCGCATCCTACCTGTGTCAATATTGTGAGATGGGCTGGTAGGGCCGTTGTTGCGTCAAGGCGTGCTCCCATCCCTGCCTCCAAGATCGCGATATCCACTTGTTCTTGGGCAAAGAGCTGGGCAGCCATCGCAGTGGCGGTATCAAAAAAGACAGGTTGTATGCCTATTTTTTCGGTAGATTCGAGGGTGTGGCGGAGGAGGGGGGCCAGTATCTTGTCTTCGACTTCAAGACCATTGACTTGAAATCGCTCTCGAAACTCGATGAGGTGGGGGCTGGTAAACAACCCTGTGCGATAGCCTGCCGCTTGAAGAATGGCCGCTAAAAAAGAGGCTGTTGAGCCTTTTCCGTTGGTTCCAACCACTTGTACAATTGGGTATTGGTGCTCTGGGTGTTTCAAAAACTTCAGCAAGCGATGCATCTCATCCAATGTACGACGGCGAGATGTTCGTCGCAGTGCGAAGAACTCTTGGAGTTGTCCCTGGTAGGGATCAGAGTAAGACAATGCTTTACGAGGTCAGGGGAGTTGAAGAAGGATGCGAGCGCCTGAGCGCAATATCTGACGTGCAGGATGATTGTCGAGCAAGAGTTGTTGGATCTCTTGTGTCAGCTCATCATGAAATGCTGGCTTGAGATGAAAAAAGAAGACCGGAAGATCCTTGTTCTTTAACTTTTGCAACTCGATGGCAGCACCTTGGGGTGATAGATGTTTGGCGAGATCCGCAAGAAACTGCATGCGGTTGGGAAAGGCCACATCCAAGATCAATCCACAGAGATTGGGGGTTTGGTTTGCGAACTCCCACAGCAACTCTGTGACTCCTGTGTCTGCACTATAAAGCAGGCTTTTGTTGTCTTTTGTGACCAGAAATCCATGACACTCTACAGTGTGGTTCACTGGGATGGCCGTGACCTGGTATTCATCAAGCATAAAAGGTTGAAGAGGCTGAATCTCTTGGAGCTTCATCACGGGGTCCATTTGATCCGGTATCTTCGTAAAATCAGGCCATATTTCATCGTTGAAGTAGTGTTTGCGCAATGTTTCTAACACGGTTGCAGTGGAATACACATGGACTGGTGATTTTCGTCGCCCTGTGAGTAAATCAGAGAGTAAGCCTAGATCTTTGATATGATCCAGATGACTGTGACTGATCAATATGTGGTCGATGGCCGCCAGTTCGTCGAGCGGTAGTCCGGAACAGACCGAGCCTGCATCAAGTAACAGACTTTTATCAATGAGGAAGCTTGATGGCTTAAAGCCCATCATCTCACCTCCGTCTGCGCCCAGAACATGTAACTCCATTGTTATTTGCGCTCCTTTTTTCCCAGATTCTCCAATCCCTCGTACATATCATGTTCTAATACCTGCAATCAAGGATTGAGCAGGTTTGCTGCTTCCACCACTTTTTTCGGGTGAATCACATTCTTGTAAAAATAGACCCGGTTTTGGAATTCGTCGGGTAGCTCTTCTTGGGAAGCACGCAGCCTGAAGGGGGCAGCTACAATGAGATTGTCTGGCCCATGCTCCTGAATTAATTCCAGCTTTTGCAACAGGGTGTGACGCTGCCAAAACCCCATAAGGACGAGAACAACAGTGCGTCCATCCTCATGCGTTAATATGTAGTCTGTGACCAGGGTGTCGTAGGTTCCCAAACGAATGATCTGTGTGTGTGGTTTGAGAGACCATCCCAGATCAAAAGCTCCCCAACGTTTGCGAAAATACTTCTCTTCTTCTGTGACATACACACCCTTATCGGGATAGTGACTTCGGAGGGTGGTCTCGCAGTCGAGGAAGAAATTCACGGGTGGCTTTTTGTCTTCCCAGTGAATGGTAGCTTCCATATGCCAGTTGTCACACAGCAGCAGAGCCGGCAAAAAGGTTGCCATTTGGATTCCGTATTTCTGGGTGAATCGAAACAGGGAGAGGGGGCCATCAATCTCAATACGGTAGTGATTTCGGCCCATCGGTCGAGTCTTTGCAATGAGTCGAAAGAACTTGATATAACGCATCATCTGTCGCAATCGCTGGGCTGTGGCTTGGCGCAGTTCAATATACAGATGAGAGGCTCGAAATAACAAAGCCTGTGCCAGAGCCAGATTGTACCGATGCAGTAATGCCTCTGGCTTAATGGTCTCAAATGTCGTCAACACATAAGCGTCTTGCAGATCGGCATAAAATGCCGCATCTACCTGTTCGGCGGTCATGCCAAACTCTTCGCCAACCTGTGTGAGTACCTGTTGCCGATCCATCTCATGATGATGATCGGGGGTCAACGATATCGGATGATGTTGGGACGTGATCGCAAAGATGCGTTGACGTAGTTCACGTGGAGGCACTGTGGAAAGGACCTCAAATTCGGATCGATCTGCCAGTAGCTTCGAGAGCCCCTTCATGATCAAATAGTCGGTGCCATCCCCGATCAGATCGCGAATCGCCTCCTCCAACTCCCCCCGTGTCTTGCCCTCAAAGCTCTCATATATCCCAATCAAGTGGGTCGCATGATTCAAATATCGCGACTTTGATGCATCGATATACCGAGGCTTGATCTCATTGTCCTTGGTGGTTCGCACTCGTAAAAGATCAGAAGTTAGCACTATTCCCTCCGGTATGCATCGTGTTCTCTTCGTCTCTCGCTGACGTATTTTTCGATGGTCTCAGCGGTGATGATCTCATAGAGTGTGGCACGCTTGTTTGGACCAGGGCGGAGAATTCGACCGAGACGCTGAACATGCTCTCGGACACTTCCTGTTCCACTCAATACAATGGCAACATTGGCTTCGGGGATATTCACTCCTTCGTTGAGTACACGGGAGGTGACGATACAGGGATAGAGTCCTTCGTTGAAACGTTTGAGCATCTCTTTGCGTTCTTTACCATCGGTTTGATGGGTCAGTGCGGGCAGCAAAAACCGACGACTTATGCGGTAGACGGTATTGTTGTCGTTGGTGAAGATGATGGTTCGATCTTCACTGTGACGGCGCAACAATCCTTCGAGGTTGCGGAGCTTCGAGGGAGCGGAGAGGGCGATACGACGGGCTTCTTGAAATGCCTTCATCGCCCGTCGCCCTTCAGAACTGCGGCTGCTGATCTGAATAAACTTGCTCCAGCCCTGCGGGCCATTGAATCGGATACCACGGGAGCGAACAAAGTTTCGATACGTTTCGCGAGCTTCATGATACGCGATGGCTTCGTCTGGATCGAGCGACACGATGATCTTTTCAACATCGTAATCTGCGAGGTATTCGCCGGCCATGTCACGGATCGAGCGTTCGTACACAACCTGCCCTACAACATCGTTGAGGAGCAGGTGCCGTTCGTCGGGTCGTTCGAGGGTGGCAGTTAAGCCCAAGCGAAAGGGGGCCATACAGCATTCCGAGGCATACAAGTAACTGGGGCCTGGGAGGTGATGGACTTCATCAAAGATGACTAACCCAAAGCGATTTCCATACCGATCCATATGCAGATAGGCAGAATCATAAGTGCTGACCGTGATATTCTCGATCTCATGATAGCCGCCTCCCAACAAACCAACAGGTACCTGAAATGCTGAGGTTAGGATATCATACCACTGGTTCATCAGATCGATGGTCGGAGCTACGATCAGTGTGGAACGCTGCGTCTCAACCATGGCCATCTCGGCTACAAAGGATTTGCCCGTGCCTGTGGGGAGGACGATGACGCCGCGCTTTCCCGCTTGTTTCCAAGCCTGAATGGCCTCTTGTTGGTAGTCCCGAGGGGTGCGTTGCATACGGGGCGCAAGGTCTAGTGTTTCGTAGTGGGCTGCCAGGTCTTCGTATTCTGGAGCGTTGCGATGCACCCAGGTTCGGACGGGTCGATAGTCACAAGCACGAGCGCGATAATGACCAATGCGTTCGTCCCACTCCAGCTCAGAAGGACGACTGGCAGGGAACTCTGTGTCTGGAGGACACTCCAAGACAACGGAGCCACCGTCAAATAGTAATTTCCAGGGACGAGTCATGGGTGTTTCAAGTCTTTCAAAAGCCTAGGCTTGTGGGAAAAAGTAAAAATCTTGCTTGTGGGTCCTCTCTCCGGTATCCGATTCAAGTTCTTCTGCTTAAGACCCGTCATCAAAGGTGAGTGGAACCGCTTTTCCTTTCCAGGGAAAGATGCCTGAGTTGACAGAGGAGCCGATCCTGTTGAGTATGATAAGGGGTTCCAGGTTGCAATGCGTTATCCTTGGAGTCATCCGTTTCAGGCAAGACCCATTCTGAATCGGTTTTCGATGAACAGTCAAACTCAGGATTCCTTGCATCCTGAATGTATGTTCAGACGAAACCAGATTCGATCAAGCGTGTCAAGTTAGGACAGTGGAGTGAGGCTTTTTTTCAGTGGAAAATATGACTTCTACAAACAAGCCTTGGGATTCACATTGGGGTACAAAACAATGTTGACAGCATGGATGCCGAAACAAACACAATGGACTGTTTTGCTTTGCTCTCTTTTTTGGGGTTCGTGGGTCAGTCTTCCTCGGGTCGAGGCGCATGAAGGGTGTGCTCCTGCTCTTAAGAAGGGAGTCGCTACATCGACAACACTCGACCAGCAATGGCGAAAGACTTTAAAGGTGTTTCTGCGTGCTCGCAATAAGGCTGGCAAAGGCGTGAAACGTGGCTCACGTGCATTGGCTGCTCTGACAGGCAAAGAGTATGAGCGTTGGAAAACATTGTTGCCCAAGCTCAATAAAGCGATCCCACACATGTCGTTGCGTTCTCTCCAACACACACGTCGTGTTTTGGAAATCGAGGGGGACCGGGATCGCAATCGCTTTTTTAATTTTCCACAGAGCTTATCTCTCTCTATCATTCGTTCGATGGTTGCGATTGATCTGCGACGTGGTGCCTATCACAGACCAAAGCCTCGAATCCCTCAACACACTGTTTCGATATCCCAAAAGCCATCGATACGACGGCCCATTTCGTTGCCATCCACAGGGAGCGGTGGGTATGCCATGGGGGCGGTGCTTCCTTCGGCTCAAAGTCTCATTCAAGGTGGAAAGGGAGCCGTCGATGTTTCCAAGTTGCCCACGTTGGTCTTTACGAATCGTGACTTGGAGCGTTTCCAAACATCAAAGGCTTTGATTGCTTGGCCTATGGCAAAGCGAAAAGTGGGGAGTGGTTACGGTTATCGTCGTGATCCTTTTACAAAGAAGTTGCGAAAACACAGCGGCATCGACATCGGTGCACCGCATGGCACACCAGTCTGGGCAGCCGCTGATGGTTATGTCTGGCGCAGTGGCTGGCTCGGGTCTTGTGGTCTGGGTCTTGTGATTCGACACAGCAAAAAAATGTCTACAGTCTACTGTCACCTCTCTCAAATCCTGGCTCCTGTCGGTCGCCATGTCCAACGAGGCAAACTTATCGGTAAAGTCGGATCCACCGGTCGCTCCACATCACCTCACCTGCACTTTGGCTTGATCCTTCGTGGCCGCTCTGTCGATCCACAAAAATACCTTCCCTAACACGGGCTTCTTACTGTGTTGGAGTGAAAATAAGATAGGGTTTTGATATTGTTATGAAAACAAATGGGCATAACTATGCATTGCCTCTTTTGCTGTGCAAGTTTGTGATGAAAAACGTACTGCAAGCTTGGTTCGAACCATGGATTGACACAGGTTCAGAATGGGGCTAAAACCCCCCCCATTCTGAGGAAGAAAAACCCGACTGAAGTCGGCTCAATCATTTCGTTTTCCCTGAAGGGTTCCTACCGTTTTACCTGAAGAAGAAGGGATACTGGATATCGACGGGTTTTTTGAGATGGTGGATGGGGAACTTCCATTTCTTCATGGCCGTCATGATGCACTGGTGGATGCTTTTGACTTTGAGCTGGCTGCGAAAAATTCCAACCCCTGTGACTGTGCCATCTTTGCGGACATTAAACTTAACAGTGACACGAGCCCCTGTTTTAAAGGGTAGCTTCTCTTTGCCCCGATAGCCAAAATAACAATTCTTGATGGGTTTTTGATTCTTGCTAATATAGGGAAAGACTTTGCGTGCCACATAGCTATGCTCTGGTGACAATCGGCTTTTTTTGCGCCATTGTTCCATGGTTTCGGCTTTTAATTGTTTGACGTTGGGGTTCTTTTGGGTCGGGTTGGGTGGCTTTGCAGGAGGCTGGCGAAACCAGTATGTGATCCCTGCGCTGGCCAAGCCAGCTGCGATCAAAATCGCAAACAGAGTGGGGGTAAAGAATGGTTTATTTTGACTCATCGTTATCTCCAGCCAAGGTGACGACCCCGATTGTGAGGGGGGCGGTCTTTGTTTGATTAGGAT
>JALTMC010000918.1:3313-8875 GCA_027005175.1 Myxococcales bacterium | reverse complement strand
CAACAGGAGCTTTGTGGAGCTTTCGGGATAGACTCAGGGAGGAGGAAGGGAGCAGTGGCCGGGTTTGCTATAACACAGAGACTTTACACAGTAGCCGTTGCATTGTGAACTCTTTTTGCAGGTCATTCGAATGCACTTTTTGTGGGTACAAGAAAAGTTGTCAGGGCAGTCGCCTGTGGCTTGACAGGGCTTTCCTTCACAGTGACTGTTTTGGCAAGATTGTCATTTCGATATACAAATCGCTTCGACATTACGATACCTCCTTTGGGATCCAATCGGAATTTGCAACAGCGAGATAGAATATTTATGGTATGATACATTCACTTGGTGAAGTGCTGTCGTATCGTTTAACATCCAATATACCAGAAAATCACATTGAAGCCCGTTGTTATGAAACAAAGACTCCTTTTCCGTAGCCTTGCATTGTTCCTTACTCTTGGATGTTGGGGCAATGCCTGGGCTCAGTCTTTTGAATTGCCGCAGAAACCTGTGAAGAAGGTCAAGCTTCATCCGCTGGAGAAACAGTGGATGAAGCGAGGCATGAAGTTGCGAATACATATCTCTTCTCTGGCCATTCGTTACGGTGACAAGCATCCCATCATGGTCAAGCATGTGAAGCAGTATGTCGTTCTTGTGCGAGAACTCAAACGATTGCGATTTTTACTGAAACAAAAAGTCAAAGTACAAGGCTTTCTCACGATGTTATTGAATCAATCTTTGCGACTTGCGATGAAGCTTGCTGCATCTCGAATGAGATATTCACCAAAGCATCCCAAGATGAAGGCGTTGCTGCTTCAGCAACGATTACTCAAGGCGAGGTTGCAGGGGTGGTTGCGAGTGCAAAAATACAAAGGCCCTTTGTATCCTCCCCCACCAAAGCCGACAAAACCAACAGGGCGAAGCACACTTTAAAGGTGCGTAACGAAGCTGCATCGAGATGCGTAAAGGTGCATAGCGAAGCTGCATCGAGATGCGTAAAGGTGCGTAGCGAAGCTGCATCGAGATGCGTAAAGGTGCGTAACGAAGCTGTATCGAGATGCGTAAAGGTGCGTAGCGAAGCTGCATCGAGAGGTGTAAAGGTGCGTAACGAAGCTGTATCGAGAGGTGTAAAGATGTGTAACGAAGCTGTATCGAGAGGTGTAAAGATGTGTAACGAAGCTACATCGAGAGGTGTAGATCTTTCGGGATACATTGTCAGGTAGGGATTCTACTTGCTTTCGATGATGGAGAGCAGTCCATCTGTTAATTTCCATGCAATTCCGCCGACGATCATTGCACCGACAAGGGCGACAACAACCCGGCTGACATCGCGAATCCAGGGGTAATCGGAACGAGCCCAGCCTTGGGTTTGAGCGGGGTCCATATGCCATAGGGTGTAGCCAATATAACCCATGAGGGCAATACATGCGATTTGAAGAAGTAATCGAAACATCGTTGGGGTTCCTTTGTGGATTGGCATCAGCTTTGTGAGGTGATGCATCTCGTGTTTTTCATGCTTTGCAGATGATATGCTCTTTTTCTGTAATGATCCAGTCGAGGGCTTCATCGGTGGGTTCTATCGGGACTTCAGGGATCTCTTGAAAGGAGAAAGCTATACCTATGACCAGGATCTTTTTTTGCTGTCGAAGCTGAGCCAGTGTTCGATCATAAAAGCCTGCACCAAATCCAATCCGATGACCTCTACGATCAAAGGCTGCCAACGGTGTTAACACGATATCGGGGACCAGCATAGGTGAGGACGGGGGGGGCTCAGGGATGCGATACGCCCCTCTCTTTTCTAGGTTTGTTTCGGGTGTCCACTGTCGAAACAACAGAGGCTTTTTGGCCGCGACCACAACAGGTAAGCCCATCGCATAACCCTTCTCATAAAGAGTGTGCATCAAGGGCATCAGATCCACTTCTTCTTTAAAAGAAAAATACCCAGACACAACAAGAGGGGGAGAGGGCAACAAGGAAGGAAGCAGGTTTTGCAATGCCTCTCGCATCGGAGCTTGCAAGGCGGTATTCTTTTCCCGACGAACATGTAACATCTGTTGACGGAGCTGCTTTTTTTGAGTCATGCAAAGTCCTTTCGTGTACAAGTTTACGCAGGTTCAGAGTGGGGATAAATACCTCAATATGAGGAGGAAAAACCCGACTGAAGTCGGCTCAATCCTTTGATCTTCCCTGAAGGATACGTTGTTCTCCGCGCGCGTAAACGCAGGTCCAGAATGGGGCTACGTCCCTATTCTGAGGACTAAAAGCCCGACGAAAGTCGGCTCAATCCTTTGATCTTCCCTGAAGGTCAAAGGATTTTGTGTGCCCCGAAGGGGCAGTCCCGAGATCCTCAGAGTGGTGGTTCATCTCCACGAATATACAGGGGATTTCGCTATGTTCATTTCTTTTAAAGGCTGTGAGGATCTCTTTGTAGGTTACAGAGTTCTTTTACTCTCGTTGTAGGTTGCGGAGGGAGAAGATCTGTCCGGGGAGTTTGACTTTGAAGGCGATGTCGGACATGACAATTTCAGTCCAGGTGCCGCGCTTGAGTTTGTTCATCATGCGCATCTTTGTTGGGTAGTAGCGACCATCATAGACTTTAATGGCGCTGAATGTCATCACTTTGAGTAGGCGACCTGATGCTGCATACATCTCAGAGCGCATAGGAACAAAGTTTTTCTTTGTCACCCAAAATCTGCGTTTGGGGTAGGTTTGTCCAGGCTTTCTTTGTTTGAGTTCGATGACATAACACTGGTATTTTCCGCACGTTTCAGACTTTTCAACACGAGACTTGTAATGGGTGCGCATGGCTTGGGATTCAAGCATGTCTTCGTACGAAAAATCGCTGCCCATCATGGATTGACGAAGCATATGTCCCGATATCTTAACTACCTTTTCAGCAGAGGGAAGATACATCCATAAATTGCTACCAATTTTGAGGTATTTTACGCCCTTGTCACGAGCAGGGGATAAAAACTCAGAGTACGATGTGTCTTGCCCTTTGGAGTAACTCTTCATCTTTTTGACTCGTGTCCGACCGCGTTTGTGAATTTTCATAATTGCAATCGTACGGCGTGAACCATAGACCATGTTGCGGTCCATCGCTTTAATGATTTGATCCGCTGTCATCGGTGCTTTTTGGGCGACCGTTTTCTTTTTGGGTTTGGCTTCGGCGGCATCTGCATTGGGCTGCCACAACAAACCAAAAGCGAGACAGAATGTAACGAAAATTTGCCGGTATATACGCATCTCTCTTTTCTCCGAAAAAAAGTATGTTTTGTGACTTTACTCAGATCTCTTGCTTTTTTGGAAAAAGCAGTCTTTCTGCGAGGAAAGCAACAAGTTGAATGAGCCCCTCAACGGTGTGGAGGGTGACAGATTGTGCCTTTACACACAACCCGAGAGTTGTGCCTTTACACACAACCCGAGAGGTTAACTTAAGCTAGTCGCGCAAGGCATCAACCGGTGACATTCGTGAAGCCTGGATCGCGGGCCACAGGGTTCCGACGATGGTGGCGAGAACACCGACAGCGAGGCCAATCATAATGCTTGTGGTGGTGAGTTGACCTTTCATTGTTGTTTGAATCGGAAAAGGTAGCTTTGAAACCGCTTCGGTGCCAAAGCTGAGCCCTGTTGTTATCATCGGTATGGAGGCTATGCTTGCGAGTATGACTCCCAAAACAGCACCGATGACCCCTAAGACAAGCCCTTCTGTTAGGAAGACTCCAGCGACTTTTCGAGGTGTAAAGCCAAGGGCCATCATGATACCTACTTCATCTTTTCGTTCCAGCACAGACATGGTCATGGTATTCATCAGGCCGACACCCGCGATAAACACAACAAAGGCACCGATGATATACATAAATATATTGGCAGGTCCCAGCATCTTACCAAACGGTGAATTACGCCAGCTTTGCGATACAATGCCTGCGGGTTTTTTGAGCTTGTGGAGAGGTGTGATAAGTGCATCTCCTGCCTGTCTGCTTTTGGCAAACACAAGGATGCTAGAGAGCTGGTTGTTGAGATCGAGAAAGTATTGAGCTGATGCTATTGATAGGAAAAACATCTTATCTGTGCTGGCCATTCCTGTATTTGACAGCCCCACCACTTTTACTCGAAGAGCAGACATGGAGTCATCCACCGTTTTCCCAATCAGGACAATAGAGCTACCTACCTTTGCTTTAAGTCTCTTTGCGAGGCGCCAGCCCAGGACAACCTCTTTCCCTTTGCTCCGTAGCATACGACCACCCTTGGCGATCTTTTGGTCGAGCTTCATGACCTTTCTTTCGACAACAGGATCAATTCCAAGACCCATTCCTGGAGCTTGTTTTCCGTTGTTGTCGATATAAGCGCCAACTTCGACACGGGGAGCTACAGCTTTAACGCCAGGAATCTTTCGGATGTCTTGGATGAGTTGTTTGGCATCTTTGACAAAGTACTTGCCACGGTTTAATCGTGCTTCCTGGATAATCTTTTTATGAACAAGGCGATGATGACCGATCTGTTCGATTAATCCGCTCATCATCATATCAATGGCACCTTCCATCAGAACGGAGTACATCATAATGCCCATAGAACATAAGACGACAGCTAAGATGGTCAGGATCGAGCGACTTTTTTTTCGGCCAAGATTTTTAAGGCCCATTTTTAATAAAAGCATCATGGTTTCTTAACTCCCTGCCAGAACTTCACGGGTTTCGAGGCGAGTAATGCGCCATGCTGGCCATAGCGAGCCCAACACAGAGATAATCACACCAATGGAGATTGCGATAATCACGAGATCGATGCTAAACGAAAAATAGATAGTGCTGGCGACACTCATGGTGGTGACTTCTTCATAGCCAGTACCCGACGGTATATGGAAGCCATACGCTTGGAAATACAAAGCACCCGCAGTGCCCAGCGCGGCTCCGATAAGGCTGCCAAGGAGTCCGAGTGCTCCTGCCTCCATCGCAAAGAGACGTATAATGGATGAGCTGCGCATTCCTTGCGCCATCATCATGCCGATCTCACCTCTTCTTTCGTAGGCACTCATCAACAATGTGTTGGCGATGCCAATGCCAGCAACAAGCATAATCACAAAGAGCATGATGTTAAAGATCTTACGGCGCATTTGTTGCAGATCGATGATCTCTTGGCCTTTGTTTTGCCAAGTGCGAGGAAAGTTTTTAGGAGAGAACGTTTGGGCCAGAGATGCCGCCGCAATCGAAAGCTTTCTTTTGGGCAAACGGACAATCACATCGGTTGCACCTTTGGGCATTTGCAATAGCTTCCGCCCCGTCTCCATCGACATATAGATCGACATCGAATCCACCAACATATTACCCACAGAGATAATATCACGGATCGTAAAATCGAGCGCATTGAGAGAGCCTGCGCGGGTGCGAACAACAACGGTGACTGTATCTCCTACTTTCTTCTTAAAGGTCTTTGCTAGATCCGCTCCAATATAAATCGAGTTTGAACCTTTGATGAGCAGTGATTTTTTCTGTGCATACTTCGAAAATCTGTAGGCTTTCTCGGCAGCATCGACAGGCAAGGCTATACCCCGGCAGCGAAGTGTGTTTACGCCGTCTCCGAGATCAA
>JALTMC010000918.1:0-3303 GCA_027005175.1 Myxococcales bacterium | reverse complement strand
AGATCAACTGCAAACACAATTCTTTGAAAAGCGACGGCTGTGGGCCACTTCTTCTTGATCGCTTTTATGATGAGAGCAGGCTTTTGGACCTGGATGTCAATGGGAAAGCTTTCTTCTTCTTTGGTGTAGTCTTTGTGCATCACACGCAGGTGACCAAAGTCTGTGTCGATATCCACCCGGATAAAGGTATCTTCGACGCCGCGTATCATACCATAAGCCATAATAAGACCCATCACACCCACAATGACTGTGATGATCGAGAGTATGGTGCGTTTTATATTTCGAAAAAGATTTCGAAACGCCAATTTTACTAACATGATTTAGCCCTCCTGACCGTCATCGATGATCTTGCCATCAAGGAGCCGAACCACACGGGGAATCGCTTCGATCAACATGGGGTCATGACTGGAAAGCAGAAAGGTAATACCCTCCTTTTGGTTCAACTCAATCATCAACTCGATGATCGACATGGAGGTTTTGGAGTCGAGGTTTGCGGTGGGCTCGTCTGCCAGAATTAATGTTGGTTTTTTGACCAACGCGCGAGCAATCGCTACACGTTGTTGTTGTCCACCCGACATATGACCCGGGCGTCGATGAGCCAGGTCTGCAATACCCAAAGAATCCAGCAGCGGCATCACCAGATCTTTGCGTTCCTGATGACTCATCCCTCCCTTGATTTGCAGAGCAAACTCAACGTTCTCAAACGCAGTAAAGACAGGAATTAAATGGAATGACTGGAAAATAAAGCCAATCTTTTGGCTGCGAATATACGACAGCTCGTTCCTGTTGAGCCCCGAAACATCCACTCCATCAATCCAAACCTTTCCGGCTGTGGGAGTGTCAA
This sequence comes from Myxococcales bacterium, assembly GCA_027005175.1. Taxonomy (GTDB): domain Bacteria; phylum Myxococcota_C; class UBA6777; order UBA6777; family UBA6777; genus M3003. Next base: position 2,459 of record JALTMC010000918.1, on the reverse strand, counting down.
GGCACCCAATCATATTTAAGAGAGTTGATTTGCCAGAGCCGGAAGGCCCAGCGACAGCCGTCATTTCCCCTTTGTTTATGGTGAGCGAAACTTCATCCAGGGCCCTTACTTCATTCTCCTCTCCCGCAAAAAAATAACGAGAGATGTTGTCACAAAATGTTGCTGCTTCCACTTTCTTTCTCCTTATGGTGTTATGATGGGAACCTGACAGCCTGTAAAAGAAATGGACAAATATCCTGTATATCCGTGGGACGAAAGTCCCACTCTTAGGGTGAGAAGTACGCGAAAGCGCACTCAGAGCAACTTGCCCTTCAGGGAAAACCAAAGGGTTGAGCCGACTTCCGTCGGATTTTTATCTTCAGAGTGGGGGTTGAATCCCCATGGAGAACCTGTGTAAAGCAATGGTTCTAATCAAGTTTTCAGTACATATGTCATCGCAAACTTGCACACAAAAGGAAAAAATTCATGGTTGTGTACCTTAGAAGTTGTATCGAAGCCATCCAAAGAATACGACACGAGGGGACAGTGCCAGGCCTTCGGATGGGTATCCAGGAAGGAGGCCAGAGACAGTACTGGGTAACTTGATTCGGCCTATATTAAATTCGGAGCCTTCGGGGCCTACAAAGGTATAAGCTCCGGCGGAGAAGGTGAAGTTATCCAGAAATGTCCAGGCTATGGTTGCTCCAATCATGGCAGAGGGGGCAATCAAGTTCCCGTTGCCATCAAAGGATATGAGATTCATTAACATGAGGGCCGATACACTCACCTCTTCAATAATGGTGAGTCGGGCATTGAATAAGAGGTAGTGGGCTCCAAGATAGTTACTTGAAAGCCCGATACCTGTGACACTTGCACCATTGCTACTGGTATTGGAAAACTGTTGAGCAAATTTTTGTAGACCTTCTTCTGTTTTGAAGGGATACTTCGACACATCAGTGATCCCATCGTAGGTATAATAGTATTGTAAAGATAGGTAGAGGCTTTCCAACACTTTAAAGGAGTAGTCCATGCCGATGGCGAAAGCTCCAGAGACCCACATGTCTTCAGGCTTTTCGGATTCATAGGGGATATAGAGCGCACCATCAAACCAAAAACCTACTTCGAGATTTCCTTTGACATCAACCCCCAATGTCATCCGTTTTTTGGAGCCATCATACAAGACGGTGGCGGCTATCTGGGTGGTACCAATGGTGTGCTTCCACCTCGCATACGAGAGCACGGATTGGAAGTCTCGCGCAGCCACAACACCCAACCGAAACCCTCCTGTGTCAGAGTATGAGATATAGGCATTGCCTCCCCATACTCCAGGGATCCTTGCCGTCGGATCGGTTGCGTCTTGTGGGTTGAAGGGAGCCGTCAACTGCCAAAGTATCGCAGTTCCCCAACGGATCGCCTGCAGACCGACTCGAAAGTCCACATACTTGGTGCGCAAGTCAAAATAAAGACGCTGCAATACCAGGATGTCATCGATCTTCTTAATCTCACGTTCGAGCTTAAAGTGAGTTGTTGTTAAGTTACCCGTCATTCGAACCCGGATATTGCGTCCAAAGGGAACCAGCAGGCTCGGCACCACCCGGTTGATCAAGATATGTTCATTGCAGAGAGAGTTGAGCAACGACTTCAATGCTTCCGGAGGAGTCTCTTTGCATATATCCCCCAAATCCAAACCATACAAGTAGGTATATCGACTCTCGGCATAACCTCGAAACTTATGCCTCGCTGCTTCAACTTGTGCGGAAAACATCATAAGACCACACAACAGAATACTCCATCGAAGAAGCCATCTTGTTGTATGCTGTGCTTCGCGCTTTTCCATTCTTTCTGTCATGCCGAGCCTCCCACAATGGTGAACGCCGACTCCACCCCACTGTGCATCCTATCGTTTGCAACCACTTCTTTCCTTGCTGTGCCTCAACTATCATTTTGCTTGTTCAATGAACCAATCACCCAAACATCCAATGCTTTTCGTCCTTTTTTTAGAATAAAATAGAATGCAGTCTTTCTTATAGATAAGTTTGTATGATAAACCACCAGGACAAAAAACAGAGAGTTAGGAGTGGCCTCGGGCTTGCGCGATCACATCTTCTAAAATCGACAGATAAGCAGAGAAGTCGCGTTGACCCAAAGGTGTGGCTTTGTAACGAGTGCGCGGCATCTTGCCCACAAAGGATTTCTGAACTTCGACATAACCCGCCTCTTCCAGCTTCGATATATGCACCGACAAATTGCCTTTGGTGAGCTTGAGAAGATCCAGCAGCTCTCGAAACTCCATACCTTCAGGCTTTGAGGCAAGGACTGTCATAATGCCTAACCGAACACGTTCATGGAAGATCTTGGAGAGCGCAAAGATCTTAGTCGGACTCATCCTGCCTCTCCGTTTCTTCGAGTGAACTGAAGCCTATTACGCCAAAACCTAGACTCAAACCACCAAACAATACCGCTACTTTATAAAAGGGGTA
>JALTMC010000917.1:5100-8884 GCA_027005175.1 Myxococcales bacterium | reverse complement strand
GGCGTCAACTCAATGGTTGACAAAGCTAATGAAACACAGCCATTACAGTGATCTGTTGAAATAGAAAAGAGGAGAATCCACCGTGTCGAGCTTTACACAAAAACTGCTCAATCAGGGTCTTCAGTGGGGAATGATGGCGGCGCAAGGAGTCCTGAGCCACCCCACGGCTGGACCTTTGATGATGAAAACAATTACCCAACTCCTTGAGTTGCGCACCAAACTCATGGAGGCCAGAGAGAATTTAATCAAGAACCTTTCGCTAGCCTCCTACCACGATCAAAAAGAAATGAGACGTCAACTGCGCTCCCTCGAAAAGAAAATCGAACGAATGGAGCGCCGTCTCAAAGATGTTCAATCCAGAGCCAAAAAAGCGACCGCCGCTGCCCAAGCTGCTGAAGCTGCACTCGCTGCTGTCGAAACCTCTCACCGCAACTCCTCCGACACCTAGCCCCCGCCCCACACCAAAGCGAATTCCCTGCCTCACATCAAAGCGAACCGTCCTGCCCCACATCAAAGCTAGTCCAGATGTTTTATGTTGTTCGTCGTGGGCTTTGTCGTTGCGGTCTTTGTCGTGGGTCGCTTGGATTTCGTTGTAACTTGTTTCTTGCCAAGCTTCTCTTCCTTCTCAACATGCCATGCAAAGAAGCACGTTGGACGCTTGCTTTCCATTCGACAGATCGCTCGGGGTTTGCTTTTTTTGAGAAGCACATAACTTGTTGAGGTTTTCAACAAAGTTTGGCCTCCAAGAAGCAACAGAGCTAGTGGGATCTGTTCTTTGGCATACAACAGAGGAAAGCGGATCGACAGACGATACCGACCCAAAGGAGAAGCCCTTATCACTGCACTAAATCGATAATCCCAGGCATAAGAACCACGCAGGGAGTTTCCTCGCAAGCGGCTGTTTTGGACCTCGCGCAAACGCCAACGCAGTTGGGTTTGGTTGAGAGTTGCAGAGAAGCGTTGAAGATACCTTTTGGCCAAAGCCTGTCCCAGTAAAAGCTGCTCTCCTGGGTCCAGTTTACGGTTGCGATCTCTGTCAAACATCCGAATCCAAAAGGCTGACTTTCGACCTTTGGGCAGAAGGAAATTGACATAACACTCCAGCCGACTCTTTGTCGCAATAAGGTGTACTACCCGCGTTTGCGATCGTGAGTGAGCTTGTACAGAGTTTGAAAAGAACAGACAACCCAACACCACCATTACCCACAACATTTGTGACTCCTCTATCCAAGAATGCAACCTATATTTTGAATCCAAATGCCCTACCCATCAACTTAGCACGATACAGTAGTTCGTAGTGAAAACGAGCAAGGTCTGTCTCCGTCATACAAACGGCGTTTTAAGAATAGCACAAGCAAAGGCTGGACTCTTTGTCCACAAGACCTTATCTATGGAAGACCCGAGAACGTTAGAAGCACAAAGAGAAGATTGCGTGGAAGTAAAACCCAAACGCCGACGGTCAAAAAAGAACTCTCCTCCAACTCCTCAAAGAAAGCTCATGTTGAGTAACCAATCCTTGTGGTGTCAGGAAAAGCCTCAACCTCATATCATGGAGCTACTCAAGCAGCTGAATTCGATGGGTCAACGACCAACCTTTTCCCTAGCAGAGCGACGTTCCATTGCAAGATTGTATCACTATCTCAAATCGAAAAAACGACAGGTGACTTGGCAAGCATCGGCAGCCAGCGTTCCCTTGTGGCCCGCAAGCTTCCTTTTCAGTTGTTGGGCAATACTGGTCAGCCTGGTTGGACTTTTAAATAGTTGGTGGGGAATTCTTCTGGGGGCGTTATTGGGCCTGGCAATCTTCTGGGAATGGCAGGGAACGTTTCGAGCCTCTCAATTATTTTTTGCCCCGAGAGGTAGTCACTACTTAACATTGCAAGGAGGAGACCCAACTGCGTCACAAACCCTGGTGCTCTGCGTGGGCATCGATACTCCCTCAGGAGACCCCATATACCAACCTGATTCCTTCAAGCGGCTGAGGTTCCTGCATCGTCAATCTCTTACTCCTGCAACTCTGCTACTCCTCTGTGTTGGCACCCTTCCCTTGATCCTTTTTGCTCGCTGGTGGAGTTCTTACCCGGCAATCCACTGGCTGTATTGGAGCCATCTCGGAAGTCTGACCCTCGCTTGCCTTGTCTTTTATCTCTCCGCTCACAAGCAAGAACAAGAAGGCCCTTGTCATGTGTCTGTTGCCACGATCTTCGAAGTCTTCGATCGATTGGAGAAAATAGAGTTACCTATAAAAACCAAACTGGTCCTACTGGGTGCCTCTGCTCATGGAGTGGGGATGGAGTCATGGTTGCGTCAACACAAGAAAGAGCATCCTCCCGAAGAAACTTATATTCTCTCCATTGCGCCCTACAGCCGGGATGCCAACACCCTACTCTATCGAACTCATGAAGGGATATTACGACGTGAGGTGATGCATCCGAACTGGGTAGAAGCGGCAGAACAAACAGCGATGCGATTTGCACGAGAGACGGGTTGGAGCCAAATCCCCACACCACAACGACGATTCGGCTCCAGCATCACTGAAACAGCACACCGTTTTGGCTACCCTTCCATGACCTTGGGAGCCACATTTCAAACAGAAGAAAGATCTGTGGGAAACCAAGAGCTGACAGAGGCAACCACAACATCTTCTGTGATGGACTCCATGGCAGGTTGGTGTGTTGCTGTGGTCCAATCACTTGTAAAGCAACAAATATCTCCCGAGTCACCATCAAAAACAACGGCGAAACACAAATCGAGAGAAGCAACGACAGCCTGAGTGACCCAGCCAAACTCCACACGGGAAGCCAGAATTGGAATGCGGGGATGTCAACTTTCCGATTGGCATTCAGAGCATAGTTTGCTATAAGCTGAACAGGTGCAGCCATTGGCCCTCACGACCCAATGGAGCAACATGATGAAACCGTATTTAATCACAGCTCTCAAAGCTCGCAACTGCATCGTTTGAAACGATGCCCTAGAAGGACCTCTGAATGGTATCGTTTCGTCTCGCGGCGACAGTATGGTTTGGTATGATAGGTGTCATGCTCACTCCTATGGCACAAGCTTCTGAGGTGATTTGTCGTTCGAGGTATCGTCGTACAACAAGGAGTTGTGAGGCTCAATACCGAAACGAACGCCGCCAATGCCAGAGTGTGCAGCGTAAAGCTCCGACCGTTTGCCAAAGGCAGCGAAGACAAGAGCTACAAGATTGCCGCAGGCTACATCGCAAAGCTCGAAGCAAATGTAGACAGAAGCCCCCCTCGCCGTTGGTGCTGGGCCGGTGCCGGCAACAAAAAGATGCGACCCTTCGGCAATGTGGGGATGAAAAGACGCAACGTCAGCAATGCCAGGGACGTTCCAAAGCATGCCAAGGTCGATGCACTTTAACCTCTCCGATCACATGCATTAAGGGTTGTCGTGATACAGAGATCGAGTGCATTCGCAACATTGAAGATCAGCATCAACGATGTCGCAGAAAAGCAGTTCATCAAGAGCGTATGTGTAAGCGAAGTCTGCGTGACAAGGAATTAAAACGTATCTATCTCTGTTTGTATAAGGTAACTCAAAAACAACTCAATTGCAGTCGCAGGGTTCATGACAAGCAGCGTCAATGCACCTACAAAAGCCTCGACCAGTATCAGATTTGCTTACGCAAGATCTGGGATAAGAGACGGACCTGCTATCTCGGTGCATTACAAACGTACCGCAATTGCCGCTAGAAACGAACATTCACCAAGAGGAAGAGCATCATGGCCATTGCAAAAAAGATCAGACAAAATCTCAAAGG
>JALTMC010000917.1:0-5090 GCA_027005175.1 Myxococcales bacterium | reverse complement strand
CCCTGATTCGTCTGGTTGCCGATGAAGGTTTGCGTATGCGACAAGACAGCGAGCAACCTGTCTATGATCTTAGCATTGGAAATCCTGTCTTAGAGCCCCCACCGATTTTTTACGATTCTCTTATCCGGCATTTGCAAGATCCTCCACAAGGGTCCCATCGTTATATGCCGAACAATGGCCACACCAAGGCCAGAGAGGCAGTGGCCCATCACATGGCCCAAGAATTGGGCTGGAGCAATGTCTCAGCCGACCATGTGGTCATGACAGTGGGAGCTGCGGGTGGGATTAGTCTGGTCTTAAAGACCCTGCTTGACCCAGAAGACGAAGTCCTTATCTTCTCCCCTTATTTTGTGGAGTATGAATTCTATATTGAAGCTCATCAGGGCAACCCTGTCATCGTACCTACGACTCCAGAGTTTCAGCTCGATATGGACGCCATCGCCGCCGCCCTCACCTCTCGCACGAAGGCCATCTTGTTCAACACACCAAACAATCCAACCGGTGTGGCATATCGTCAGGAATCCCTCCAACAACTCGGCGACTTGCTCAGACAACATCAAGAAAAAACAGGTCATGTTGTTTATCTACTCAACGACTCACCTTACCAAAAGCTGATGTACGGTGACTCTGTCTACGCAGATCCGTTGAAAGAGTATGAGCATACGATCTTTATCACCAGCTTCTCCAAGTCTCTTTCCATCCCTGGAGAACGTATTGGCTATGTCTTTTTCTCTCCAAGCTGCGAAGACATCGAAGACATCATAAGCGCAATGGCCTTCGCCTCCCGTGTGGTTGGCTTTGTGAACGCACCGGCCTTAATGCAACATATTGTGCCCCAACTCATCGATCTTCCTGCGCCCGTCGACATCTACCATAAAAAGCTACAGCGACTCGGACAAGAGCTTCTCTCCTATGGCTATGAGATGGTCTGGCCCGATGGAGCCTTCTACCTTTTCCCCAAAGCACCTGGTGGAGATGATATGGCATTCTATCACGCACTCAAACAACACAGAGTTCTTGTCGTTCCAGGCTCAGGCTTTGGAGCCCCTGGCTATTTTCGTATCTCATACTGTGTCGATGATGACGTCATTGAAGGTGCCCTCCCCGCCTTTGCCAAAGTCGCCAAACAACTCACTTAACACTCAACACACAACACAGGAAGCTCGAAACACAACACAGGAAGCTCGAAACACAACACAGGAAGCTCGAAACACTCGGCATTCAGTACGCAGCACTCAGTATTCAGTACACAGCACTTGGAACGAACAAATGTCTCCATCACATCGGCGTAGGCTTTTCATTGCTCTTGGTTTTTCGATTTCGATTCTTTTTATCTATTTAAGTTTTCGCAAAATCGAGATCGCAAAGGTCTGGCAAGAGATCCAAAAGATCGATTACCCCTGGATGCTTTTGGGTGTTGCTGTTCAGTTTTGTGGTTTCTTTGGAATGACACTGCGCTCCAAACTTTTGTTGCAACCGCTTCACGACTTCTCACTTTTTGACGTGTATAAGTCTGCCTTTGTCTCGTATACTGGCAACAATATATTTCCCATGCGAGCTGGAGAAGTGCTGCGTATCGACTACCTTGCCCGGAAAGGTGCTATCGCGCACAGCTCTACATTAGCTGTCATCTTTGTAGAACGGCTCCTCGACATGGGATTTTTACTGGTTTTATTCTTTGTGATACTGCCTTTGTTCTTTACTCAAAATCATATCCCCACAAGTTCACTCTATTTTCCAGCAGCTGTGGTCGGGGTCTCTCTCTCTTCTTTGCTTTTGATGAGTCGGTTTCCCCAACCGACCCTAGCATTCTTTCGCAAATTTACCGGAACTCTCGGCCAACGTGTCTCAAGCTTTCTCATGGAAAAGCTGGAGCTATTTTTGGGAGGATTGCATGCGTTAAAGTCTTTGTGGCGAGTGCTACTGGTATTGCTGGGTACGATGATCTTTTGGGTGATGAATGCAGGAACTCTGTATTGTACGTTACAGGCTTTTCACCTCGGTCACTTGCCTTGGTTCACTCCCATATTAATACAAACCTTTATCTCGTTTGGAGCAGCGATCCCCTCCGCACCAGGATTTGTAGGCACCTACCACTACTTTTTCAAAAGTGGACTGCGTGTACTTGGCGTGACAGGAGCCTTGGTTGACTCGATGGCTCTCGTGTCTCACGCCTTCAATATCATCCCTCTGACGATCTTTGGTTTGCTCCTGTTAATGCCCGATTACCTGCGGTCCAACGTGTCGCTACAATCCTCACAAGAATCACTCAGCGCTGCGTTACAAACCGATGAACCTGACCAAACAGAGCATTCAGACCATTCCTAACCCGAGTTTCGCATTTTTATGCGTAACATACTGAGACCTGAGGCACGACCAAACCGTCAGTTTGTCAGTTTGTCAGTCCATCCGTCATCCAGACATATTTTGTGGCCCCAAAAATCGGTGACCGAATCGTTGCGATGATACCTGTAAATGCCGATGGGCTCATACCTATTTTTTGACCAAAAGGACCTTCATACGTAGCTGCTGGCCAGAACGCAATTCAACAGAACGCCGATAAGGAGTGTATCCTTTTCGACGAATCACAATCTGGTAAGTACCTGGAGACAAACCTGCGCTCAGAACAGGCGTTTGACCGAGGGGGCGGCCATTGAGAAAGACCTCTGCCCCAGGCGGTTTGGAGGTAATCACAACTTGAGTCGAGGAGCCTGTCTCCGAAGAAACCGTATTGGACCGACGCGCTCCAGAAGAGCCAGCCACCAGGGTGATCGTCAACTTTGTACTCTTTGCTGTTGTAATTTTAATCTCTCGACGTAAGGTGGAATAACCACTGCGTCGGAACTCAAGAGTGTGAGTTCCAGTGGGGACAGTCGCGAGCAAGGGCGTCTTACCGATCAACTTGCCTTTGAGGTAGACTTTGGCTCCGGGTGGTTTGGTGTTTGCAATCAGTAAGCCACCTCGGGTCCGGCCTCTTTTACCGACAGCAGAAGGGCCAGGAGAGAGATTGTTGAATACAATACTCCGTGCTCCTCCGGTATTGGCGATCGCTTGTGAGCTAAATTTTTCCAAGGACACTTTGAGTGTCATACGGGTCAGGGGTGGCATGATCAAATAGGTAGCCCAAGTAAGGTAGCCGCGGGTTCTCAGCTCAAGATGAACACGTCCAGCTTGTAGCGTAAGAAGGATCGGAGCTGCCCCGCGTTGAACTCCATTGACAAAGAGCTTGGCACCTTTGGGGTTGGACTCAATCCGTAGCTGTCCCGCATCAGCAGTTGTGGTCCAAAGCCCCAACCCAAGAATGAACGCGAGAGCCAATCCAGACCAACGTGCCAACCCACATGAAGAGGGCGAAGAAAACTGATTGTTTGATTGAACATCCATGCTTACTCTATCCTTTGCATGAAAAGAAGTCTTAGATCACACATCAAGGTGTTGTGCGTCACGGTACAGGAACTTAACGACGTGCTCCTGGAGCATGTCGCGGTGGAACTGCAACTCGTTTCTTGGCAGGTGCTTTTTGGGAAGCAACAGGACGAGGACGAGGAGGCGGCACCCAACCCAATGTAACAGAACCTACAACCTTTTGGTATTTCATCACCACACCACCTCGCTTACTCTTCTTCAGAGCAGCCCGGACAGCGTCAACCAGAGGTCGGAATCCCCCTCGGTAGTTGGTCAAACGAAGCAACCAACTGTGGGCCGGACATCCTTTGCCATACATAAAGAAGCAGTTGGTTCTCCATTCCTCCATCAACTTTGGAGACTCTGACGGTGAGGGAATGGACTTCCGATAACTCACAGGAAACTGATTGGGTTGATGAATATACAGTTGGAAGTGAGCCTTCGACGTTCGGTCAAACTCTTTTTCCATCACTCGCATCAGATGATAATGAATGAGAGCCCGCTCTTGTGGATTTTTGGTTTTCGGATTCAAAATTAAATACACGGGAACAGGCCCATGTCGATACTCCCACCGACGACGCTCGTCACGCAGCGCATGATCCCACTGGACCGTACTACTGCGAACCATTCGTCGCCCCCAGTCGATGGTGGCATAGACACCTTTTTGCATTGTCGCTTTGATCCGTGGAGGCCCCCATTGGTACAGCACCCCCGCCAAACCAGCAAGCAGCAACAGAAGGATCGCAAAGGAGGACCACATCGATCGACGATAGTACCCCTCCAAGACTTGCAACAGATGTCGCAACGTCAGGATCTTTTGTCGATAAGCAACAATCCGCTTCTGACCTTCGGGACAATGCTCTGCGATCAACTTGCTGAACGCATCAACACAAAGCTCTTGCTCACTCCGCTCCCAATCGTTGTGGGGTCGGGCATTGATCAAGCCCACTCGTAGATTCTTCCTGCGGTCGAGGCCAAAGGCTTCCACCCCCGGATACAAGTAAAGGATCTGACTCTCTGCCAGTTTGTGTTGTCCATCAATGACTCCGCGAATCACATGCCGAACCTGAGCCAGGGAGACCTTCCCCTCCACAGGGCTCAGCTGACGCTGGTACAACAACACACAGCGCTCGCCCTCTACCCGCACATCTTCAATGGGATGAAAGTATTTGTTGGGGCGGAATTTGAGATCATCAACCATACCACCCTCGATCCCCTCCACCTGAATATCACCCAAGGGGATGATCCGCTCTTTCTCAGTCCAAGTGCTCGACATCGCCATGTATCCTTATCGTAACTGTCGCTTCAAGATCTGCCGCAGCTTCTGCTGGTTGTGAAACAGGACCTTGATTTCTATTCGTCGGCTTCGACGTAAATCTGGAGTCCCTCGCGATGTGCGTACGGGCCGAAAGGGTCCAAATGCGCCAGCAAATAAGAGTCGTGAATAGATCTTAAACCGACGCGGATCACCCTTCACCAATGATAACATATACTGAAGTGCCGACAGGGAACGCAAAGACGACAACTCCCAGTTTCGCTTCAACCGGCCACGAATATTTGTATGCCCCTCAATCATGATGCCTGCGATCATCGGCCTCACACTCGGCTGAAGTAAGACACGATCCAGAGCTTGCAAGACCTGCCGGAGCTGGGCCTTACCATCCACCGTCAAAACCGACATACCT
>JALTMC010000916.1 GCA_027005175.1 Myxococcales bacterium | reverse complement strand
CTTTGGCAAATCGCCTGGCAAGAATTTTCTGGCCCGTGGGTTTCGACAACACCTCAGCAATCAGGCCAGATACCAAGTATATTTGAACTACAAAAAGTATATGAAGATCGCAATGCGACTTCAAAGAATGTTCAACAACATGGTTCCCCGATCCAACCGAGGACTACAAAATAACCCACAAATCAAGAAGCTTCAGAAGCTTGCCATGAGCATGGGTAAGGGATATGACTCCATGTGGATGGATGGACGTGTCAACGGTGATCGTTACTCCATACACTCTGTTGTCACGACTGCAAAGAAAAAGTCTATGCTGGTTGAGATGTTTAATAAGATCGCACCTGCTCCTTTGCGCAGTCTTGCCCTGCTACCACGCAGCACCATCGCAGTCTTCTCCATGAACATCGTACAGTTCTACTTCGAACTCGCCTCTGTCTTCTTAAAGAAAGCTGGCAACAAAGCCCTCAGTCAGTTTGTCTTTTCTATAGGTCAGTGGCAAAAGATGTTTGGAGATGAACTCACCATCGCAGTGGGTTCCTCTCCAACGAGCCCTATCCAGGGAATGCTCTTGTTAGAGGTCAAACAGCCAGACCAATTATCAACCCTTTTAACATCCATGCAAGCGATCCTTGGAGCTGGCGGCAAGTCCCCGATCAAGTCAGAGATCTACAAGAAAGTCTACCTAAGTTATCTCTTTCGCAGTCGTGGTGGAAAAAGAAACCGCCGTTCACCTACCGACAAGCTCCCCCCAGGAGAGTTGGCATGGGGCTTTGTGGGCAACTATTTTGTACTCACATTCCAGATGACCCGCAAACCCAACCTCGCACTGATCAAGCGTATGCTCGATCCAAAGTTGCGACGAACAACATCCTTGTTGACACACCCTGTGATAAGTCGCCTTTTGCGTCGCACCCAACGCACCAATATGTTGATGTATGTCGCAATGCCAGAACTGCTTCGGGCGGTAAGAATGTTTGCTCCCCCCCTTCCCCAAGTCCAACAAGTCTTGCGAGCTCTCAGTGCCTTTAGTCATATCTTTGCTCACGCTCGCAATAAATTAAAACAAAACAAGATCACTGCAGAGGCTGAGATCGCCCTGATTCCTGCCCCAACAACCCACAAATCCCCACACAAGAAGTAAAGTCACCTCTACCAATACCTCACATCAGAAGCAAAGCAATCCCCGCCCTGACCCACACCTGAAGCAAAGAGAACTCCATCCGAGTCTCACATCAGAAGCAAAACGATCCCCGCCCCAGAAGTAAAACGACCTACGCCCCACACCAGAAGCAAAGAGAACTCCATCCCTGACCCACACCTGAAGCAAAGCAATCCCTGACCCACACCTGAAGCAAAGCAATCCCCGCCCTACTTCTGAATTTCCATGTGATTACTGTGTGAAGCCTGGAGAGGCTTGTGGTATGGGGGACGTTTCATCAATGGAGGGTGGGTCTATGGGTTCTTCCGTCGTCTCGGGAGGAGCTTGATCTTTGAGAGCCCAGACGGAGCGCAAGTTAAAGCCAAAGTATTGCAGAGACCACAATCCCAAGAGAGTGACAGGGATAATTTGCAAGAGGTGCACAGCAGCCGCATAGCCGAGCGCATCACCTTTGACAGTCACGACACCGACCAAGAGAAGGACCTTCGCGCAGAGGGCGTGAAAGACGCCAAGATGTCCGGGAGACGATGGAACCAAAACGCCGAGGTTGGTGATGGACATGGCCAGATAGGCAGCCAGCCAGGACATCGGCCAACCAAAAGCAAGCAACATCACAGCAAACATCGAGCCTTCCACGAGCCAGACAAGGAGACTCATTCCAAGAATACCTGGCAATCGAAGGTCCCAACGCAGACACTCTGTGCCTTCCAGTAAGCGAAGTCCAAAATTTTCAATTTTCTCGCCGATGACATGGGGGAGAAAGCCAGTAAACCAGGACAGTGATTTCTGAAAGAAAGAGGTCCATAGGCGAGCGACGAACACAACAAGGATAGCGCAGACAAAGATCCCTCCAGCGACCCATCCGATTTCATCAATCCAGGGTTGTTGTGAGACAAAACTGCCAGTGACCCACAGAATCCCTACAATCGCCAGACCATCCAAGATACGTTCGATCAACAAGGTTGAGAGCGAGATACCGTAATCGATATTCTCTTTGCGAGTGAGAGCGTAGGAGCGCACGAGTTCACCAAGTCGGGCAGGCAGGATGTTGTTGGCTGCGTAGCCAATCCAGACCAACTGTGTCCCCTCTCGGATTGTAATGGTACGGTAGGGTCGCAAGAGCCAGGTGCAACGGATCCCTCGAAGCCAAAGGCCAAAGAGGTAGAGGCCTGCGGCAAACAGAGCCCACCACCAGTTAATATGGGCCCAGGCTTGCACCACATTACCCCAATGAACGCCTCGTAGAACAAGATAAAAACTGAAGATTGAAATGGCGGCCCCAATCAACAGAGGAAGAATCCAACGTTTGTTACCACTCATACGAAAAAAACCTTTTGAACAAGCAATTTGAATAAGCCATTCACACCATAAGAAGAGTCCATCGAAATCGAGAGGCTCTCCCTTAGCGACCCCGGACTTCGTCTTGCCGGTCGAAACAGGGCCACCCCAATGGTGGGAGGAGTATCCCTTGCTCTACCACAATGTCACAACCAATGTCACAATGAAGAGAGTTTGAGGCAAGGAGAAGGGCCGAGATCAAGCAGCATGACCCAAGCCATCATCATCAAAATCATCGTCATAAACAATGACATAGACTTGAAGCTGCCCTTCAACAATGGCACCATCCAGATCAATACCTAATTCCAGCCAGATATCGGGAAGATCAAGAGAGGAGACCGCCTCCCAGGAGCTATAATCATCTCCGTCCCACTCTGCAAAGAAGACACTTTGTTCTTCGAGGTTGACCGCGATAACCCATTCAGCGTCATCATCATTTGCGCCGAAGACGTCGGTAGATTCATCCATATTCGGAGCGGCTTCAATGGAGAAAGGGCCATCCCATTCCACTTCTTGGGTGTCGAAATCAATGGGTGCACCATACACAGAGCCTTCGGATAAATTAATGGAAATCAGCCAGTCACCGTCTTCATGGCTTAAAATCGTAAAATTTGTATCCTCGTGAAGAGCAGAAAAATTAGCGGGTGGGGAGAGAGGGATGGAAGGCTTCCAGAGGCCCCACTCGTCACCGATCCAACAACTTGATGTAAGCATACCTTTTTCAGGGTCATAGAGATAACATGTTTCATCCCCATCACGAGATGTGAGTAAGATGGCAACTCCATCGGTTGCAAACTCTTCGGGGAGTTCGTCTAGGATAGTAGACTTCTTCCATTCACTCCAGCCATCACCCAAGAAGTGGCAATAGTATATGGACGGCATTGCAATCAACCCTCTCTGCTTCTGATCAACAAGTAGCAGCCATCATCAAAGCCTTCTCCATACTCAAGGAGCTGGCACTTCCCTGTCCTGCAATATCGTAAGCTGTTCCGTGATCAACGGAGGTCCTCAAAAGAGGAAGTCCAAGCGTGATATTAATTCCATCTTCGAAATGAAGCAGCTTCAACGGGGCCAAGGCTTGATCATGAAACATACCGAGTACTACATCATACTGGCCTTGTGATGCAAAGAAAAAAACGGTATCTCCCGGATGAGGACCAGAAACATCCATCCCCAAAGACCGAGCTTGTGCGATAGCAGGTGCAACAATGTTTTCATCTTCATGTCCCAAAAGTCCACCGTCTCCTGCATGTGGATTCACACCACAAACTGCAATTCGGGGCTGGGAAATACCCATTCGCTTTTGCATGGAAGTATGTACAACAGAGAGAGTGTCCAAGATCAACTCGGTAGAGAGCTGAGGAATCACCTCTCTCAGAGGGATATGTACAGTCACAGGTACCGTCTTAAGCCGTTCACCTGCCAGCATCATCACCGCACGCTTGACTCGGAAGTGAGCCTCCAACCAATCGGTATGTCCATGGTAGGGCAGACCACAACGAGCCAACGCTTGTTTGTGGATGGGGCCTGTGACGATCGCACAGAGTTCATCCCGATGAGCGGCATCAAGAGCGGCCTGAATATAACCCACCTGTGCATATGCCCCTGCATCCGTTAACTCACCCCATACAAAAGGAGTCCCCTCCCAATCAGAAAGCGGCTGAAGTGACACATTCTCAAGCGTAAGTGGTGAAGCAAGCTCTAGAGAGTGAGCCACCTCACGAAGCCTTTGACCATCACCAAAGATACGTAGATGCGGCCAACCAGAGCGGTCCAGTCGAGCCAGCGCCTTGACGAGAACCTCAGCTCCAATCCCCCCCGGATCACCCATCGTGACTCCAATCACGCTCATTGGCTTGCGCAATTCATACGCAGGTCGATCACTGCTTTTTTTCGAAGTTCCTTAATATAAGATTGATAGGCTTTCGCAAAAGCGCGTTTCTGTAGGACCTTTCGGATATTGGGCAAAGCCTCCTTAAAGGAGAGAACCCCTGCCAAGCGGCGTTGTTCCACATACAGGATATGAAAACCCTGAATCGTTTTCAGCGGACTCGGAAAAATGGTCCCCACCTTCGTTTGACGAACAGCCTGCATCACACGGGAAGGCAAGGTCTCCTCTTCGTCTTTTTTAAATTGTGTCTTATGCCACCCCAAAGAACCTCCTGTGTCTGCGACATTTGGCTCTTGCGAATACTTCTTTGCCAACGACACAAAAGTGGGCTTCTTCGGGCTATTCATCGCTTTCTGTATTATTTTTAGCAAAGCATTCGCTTTGGCCTTGGTGGCTTTAATCACATCGGGCTTCGCGCCACGAGGTAGCCCAACCAGGATATGTCGCACCAAAAACTCAGGCGGTCCCACCTTTATATCACTGATCATTTGTCGGTAAAATGCTCTCTGATCTTGCTTTGTCACAGAGACCTTGTTACGTAGAACTCGCCGAAGCAACCGTAGTTTTCGCAATTCCCGTGACACCATCGCACGGTAGGACGCAGGTGAAAACCCTTGCTGCCTTTGCGCTTCCCGAAACTGCCTCGGATTCAGGTTGTACTTCTTGCGAGTGTCCTCGATCGCAGCGTTCACATCGCGTTGCGTCACTGCAACATGCATCTTGCGAGCGACCTGATCCAACAACACATCGTCGAGCATGCGTTGAAGAACTTCCACACGCAATGTTTTCTCACGCTTCTTCTTCGCATCTTCGGCCATTACAGAGGCGAGTACTTTGTCTTTAATCGCGAGAAACTTTTGCCGCCACTCCGACCACAGCACAACTTCGTTATTCACGACCCCGATGATACATTCCAACACAACTCGCTGGCCCGCTTCTGCGGGTGCCACACCGACACTCAGACAGATCACGAGAAAGGCCCAGGCAAACGTTGTGGTCACACCACGACGCTTTGGGTTGGTGCTGATTCTCTTTTGTCGCATATCCATCTTCGATACAAACCCATCTCTTTCTATCTCTTGTGACTATTCTGGTCTCTTGTGACTATTCTGGTGTTCTGGTGAAAACATTTTAGTATGGAAGGATGATTTTGCTCAAGCGCGGAAGGATCGAGGTGAAAAAGACAACCATGAACTTCCTCCTTACCGCTCGATCTCCGAAGGAACAACATCATCCATCACAGCAAATGGACCTTTTGAACGGGCAGAGAGTAACGTAAAGCCCCCAAGGGGTCAAGGGGTCAAGGGGTCAAGGGCCAAGCCATAGCTTGACACGCTTAGGGAGACTCTGCTATAGGAAGAGGACTTTTTGATGCCGATGATTACGGCTTTCTCTACCACATACACCTATTTAGACCGATCCACAAAACATAATCAGTAAGGATTGCAGGGTGTTGTGGGACACAATACAAAACAATAACAACCCAAGGAATTGGAGGTTTCGAGATGGCCGCAGACCTGCAAAGTCAGCTGCATATGGTAGACGTAGAAGAGCTGGAGCGTCAGTTTCGTAGCGACCCCTCTCCTCAAGTATACATTCCTTTGGGAGAAGTTTATCTGCGCCGCGGCTTTCCCTTTAAAGCCATCAGCGTTGCACAGAAAGGTCTGAAGGGTGACAACAGCCTTGAAGGCCGCCTACTCCTAGCGAAAGCATACTTTGATGCTTCAGCAATCAAACGCTCTTTTTTAAAGAAAGCATCGGACGAAGTGGACAGTATTGTTCGCTCTGATCCCGGAGAATGGGAAGGATTTCGCCTCAAAGGTGAGATCGCATTGGAACAAGATGATCTGCAAGAAGCCATTCAGGCTTTGCAACAGGCACATGCCCTGAATCCCAGCCATCCACAAGCCCGAATGTTGCTGAAGAGCCTCAATGTAGAAGTTCAGGAACAAGCCCCTAACAGTGGCCCATTCTATGTTGATGTGGATACAAACTTTGCCCCTCCCCGTACAGACAATCTACTCAAAACCTTTCGTGACATCTTCATCCTTTTGGTGATCGCCCTTGCTGGTGTCTCTTACCTCGCCGGTGTCTCCATTGAAGAGAAGCGGGTTCATGGCTTGATCTATCTGGGTCGTACCCAACAAAAGCTCGACACCAAAAAGAGCCTCAATCGGGCTCTCAAAGTCTACAATACGATTCGTGAAAAGTTTGCCCCCGATCATCCCTTTGCTATCATTCACTTGGCAGAGACTCACTATGCCTTATACCAACGTCACGAGCACACGGCAGCACACTTAAAGGCCTTTCGCAGTTTGTTCGAAGAAGTACAGAGCAAAGGCCCCAAGAAGCTTCTCACCAAGCTACCGGAATACCACGCGCTTCTAGCTGCCGTGGAATACCAGAGTGCACTTGAGTTGATCAACAAAGGCAACCGTGAAGGGGCAAAGAGCAAGCTCACCCAACTCGATAGCTACCTCAAGAAATACAAGGTTGAACTCCCCATCCATGTTCGTCTGAACTGGGTCCATGGTCTGATCTATGAAGGGTTGGGCAAGAACCGCTACGCCAAAGCGCAATTCAAACGCGCCGCTGAACTCGGTTGGGACAGCCCTTTTTATCGATGGCGCCTTGGTTTTTACCATCTGCGCCAACGTGAGTTCTCCGCAGCTCACACGCACTTTGCGAAAGCAACAGAACAAGCCAGCCAAAATGTAAGTCTGGTCAAGGGAACCCTCTCTGCTCCCGACAAACAGAAGAATGAATACTGCTGGATTGACCCCCCCATGCTCCTCCCCAACAGCCCTCCAGGACTGCAAGGACTGCAACTCGGAACCATGGATCTGTTGGCTGAGTCCTTTGTCTCAGCTCTGCGCTCTATCAAGCTGTCCACATGCCCGTTCCACAGTGCCATCCAAGACAAGTACAAGGCCAGCCCTTACTACTTGCTCGCTCCGATCGGTGATGCGATCAGCGTACTGGACTCAGGCGTTGGAATGAGTGTTGGCTTCAAGATGGTGCGCGAACTCAAAGAAAAGATGGAGAAGGTCAAGAAGTGGGGCAACCTCTCAGACCACATCAAAGCCTGGTATTTCTACGCACATGCAAAAGCTGCCTTTTACAAAGGTGACTTCAAAGCCGGTTTGGAAATCATTGCCAAAGCTGAAAAGCTCGCTCCTTACGAAGCATACATTCAAAATCTCTACGGTCTGCTACTCTTCAAAACAGACAAGTGGGATGACGGTATGACTCGTGTCAACAAAGCCACCACGGCTGATCCACTGTTGATGCAACCGTATTACGAAGCCTCTGAGACTCTACTCAATGTGGTCGATGACGACAACAAACACACCCAGTTGGATCGCGCAGAAAAGATCCTCACCAAGATGAAGAAGATCTTTGGAGAACACTCTGACTATCTGTATCTCGCAGGAAAAATGGCATTTGCTAAAGGCGACAAGAAAGAAGCCAAAGCACTTTGGAAGAAAGCTCTCAATGAGTTGAAATCTCCCTATTTTGGTGACCATTACGAGAGTAACCTGGAGATGGGTAAGTTGTGGATGGACCTCGCCCGAGGTGTACCCAAGGACAAAAAGTACCGCAAATCGGACTACCCTGCCTTGCTCAAACAATTTAAGGAAGATCTCCAGAAGATCTACAAAAAGATCGATGATCGCGTCACCGTCAAAAAAGACAATGATCGCATCAAAGCAGACTACAAGAAGTTTTTGGAAGCTCTTGAAAAAGGCAAGCGAATCCGCAAAAGCTACATGGATCTTCGCGTAGGGGATCTTCGCGAGGTCTACTACGAAGCAGCTGGCGCATTCTTTCAAGCAGCCATGCAAACACGTCCTGGTGCTGTAGAGCCTCGACTGCAAACAGGTATGATCTACTTTGAAAATGGTAGCTACGCTGACTGTACAGGCCACTTTACCATCGCTGCCAAAGGATTCTTACGAGACCTCGACTACAAAAATGCGAAAAGAGCTTATAGCATGCTCGCTCGCTCTATCGCACTCAGTACCTATGGTGACGCACTCAAGAAAAAGAGCTACCGTCGCATGAGTCGTAAGAAGAAAAAAGAAGCTGGACAAAAGGTACAGCAGTTCTTCCAACAACAAGCGGATGTAACCCTCCGTGCTCCCTACATCAAGCTGAAAACAACCAAAAAGAAAAAGCTTGATAAGTTCGAAAAGCCACACCTCGGCAAAACAGTTAAGCTGAACAAGGAAGTCGTTGCTTCACTCAAAGAAGCAACCATTGAAAAAGACTTTATTGAGGGACTCGAAAAAGATGCCACCCTCCTCAAAGAAAAAGGCCTGCTTGCTTGGGGTAAGTCCTATGTCCAACGACAAAAAGATAAGAGGAAGCAAAAACAACCTCGACGCCGACGCCGTCGCCGACGCCGCTAGCCCCCTCCACTCCACTCCACTCCACTCCACTCCACTCCACTCCACTCCACTCCACTCCACCCTCCCACGTGGTTCGAATCGCCCTGTGGAGTAAACA